>CAYJGA010000027.1:1811-9012 GCA_964369255.1 uncultured Desulfovibrionaceae bacterium | reverse complement strand
AATGAAAAAGTGTACACACAACTCGGCTTAAATTCTAAGGAAGAATTTCAGGATGCCGGCGATTTTTTTGCCTTTTCACCGGAATATCAACCCTGTGGCACTTCCTCCTACGACATGGCCTATGCCTGTGGCAATAAAGCCATTGAGGAAGGGGCATATACGTTTTTTTGGATGCACATAGGGGCAAACGAAGAAGAAATTCCCACAGAAGTCACCCTTGTGCGCACACAAATAAAGGGCGAAGACCTTGTGCTTGCCTATGTACGAGATTTGCGCCCTGAAAACCAGTGTGCGCTCACAAGTTCATGCGCAGAACATCACGATACCGACGATGTAACAACCGACGGCGCGCAGGCACGCGTCGCGTCCGCCGCTCCCACAACGCCTGCACCATCAGAGCGAACCTCCCCCCTTCGCCACTCCCTTGTCGATATAGCCGAAGAGTTGAAAGAGCATGGATATAAGTAAAATATCTTTTCAGCTTATCAAAGAAACGCCAAACCTTGTCTATGTGTCCGACATCCATACATATGAACTCTCTTTCCTGAACAAATCAGGGCGTAAAATGTTTGGTGTTGCTGAGGAGGAGGATATAGCGGGCAAAAAGTGCTATGAAATTATTGAAAACAGGACAAGCCCTTGTGTGTATTGCACAAAGCAACCCCTCGACCTCGACACGCCCATCAAGCACACTGTCCACAACGCCGTGCTCAACAAGTATTTTCGCTATACAACGAAGGCCATATTTCTCAACAAAAGAATGCGCCTCAATATTGGTATGGATGTCACAGACACATTTGCCGAGCGCACCGTCAACGACCACCTCCTCAGCTGTATCGAAACCCTCTATACCAACGACTCACCGGAACGCTCCATCACCGAACTTTTGCGCATTCTTGCAAACTTTTACGAAGCGCCCCACAGCTACATCATGATGCTCTCTGATTGCGGGCGATACCTTGAACAAATATACCAATGGTGCGCCGAAGGCGTCACTCCGTATACAAGCGAGGACAGAACGGACATCGTCGTGCATAGACGTCTCATCAATACAGTCATAAAAATGGGTAAGCTTTATGCACCGGCAAACAGCAAAAGATATTTCAACCCCTATGTGCAGGCGCGCCTTGCTGTGAACAAAACGAAGATTGTTGTTCTTGTTCCGCTCTTTAATAAGGACGATGAATTTATAGGTATTGTGGCTATCAATGACCCCATCAAGGAAAAAGAATCTCGTGGGCTTCTTTCGTCTGTGTGTAAATTTATCGCCGACTATGTGGAAAAAACAACACTTATCAGCAACTTAAATGTGTTAAGCTACTCAGACGCCTTATCCGGTTTGAAAAATCGCCACAGTTACGCCGCGCGCCTTGCGCACTTTGAGGCACATTCTCCGGAAAACCTCGGCGTCATGTATCTTGATATTAACGGACTGAAAGAAACCAATGATCAATGGGGACATACAGAGGGTGATGCCATCATTGCAGGCCTTGGAAAAATTCTTTTAGCTATCTTTGAAGGTGACGCCTATCGTATAGGCGGGGATGAGTTCATTGTCCTTCGAGCAAATATTTCCCAGAAAGATTTTGACGCACAAGTGCAGCTTCTCAGAGAGCATATCCATGCCACCGCGGACTTGAGTGTTTCCGTGGGGCATGTGTGGAATGACGCCTATGTGAGCGTCGCCCAGCAAATTGAAAGCGCAGACAGCCTCATGTATTCAGAAAAGCTCGTTCATTATCAAAACAACAGCAAGAATGCAAAATACAGAACAATTCTACGCAATGCTCTTGCGGCAGACATCGCAAGCGGCAAATTTGTTGTGTACCTCCAACCGCAGCTTGCCCTGCAAGACAGGACATTAGCCGGCGCCGAAGCGTTGTTGCGCAAGCTGACATCCAGCCAAAGTATTGACAGCCCCGCCTATTTCATCCCTCTTTATGAACGTCTGGAAATTGTGCATTATCTGGACTTTTTCGTCTTTGAGACTGTGTGTAAAACACTGCAACAATGGCGCTCCCTCGGATACAAGACATGTAATATTTCAGTGAATATGTCTCGTGTCACATTGCAACAACCCGATGTCATTGAAATACTCACAGGGCTTTGCGCGCAATACGACATCGAACATAGCTCCATTGTCATAGAAATTACAGAAACGATGCAGGCGCAGTCAACATCCTATTTAAGTCAAGTTCTTTCAGATATAGCCGCGCAGGGCTTTCCCCTCTCGCTTGACGATTTTGGCTCCGGTTATTCCAGCCTTTTGACGCTGGCAGAATCGGAGTTTAGCGAAATTAAAATCGACAAGGCCTTTATTCAAAGCCTTACCACCTCACAACGCGCCGCCGCCCTTGTGCGCTATACTGTTGATTTGTGCCGCGGGCTTCATATTCGAGAAACCGTTGCCGAGGGTGTAGAAACGCAAGAAGTGTATGACATCCTGAAAGAAATTCAATGTAGTATTGGGCAAGGCTACCTTTTTGACAAAGCACTTCCCATAGAACACTTTGCACAAAAGTATATTTTTTCAAAAAAGAATATGTGTATTCAACCTGTTATTCTTTAACTTGCATAAATTTGATAAAATGTCGCTTAGGCGCCTTGCTTTTTTGCGACTTTTTTTTTAGCATTTTCCCTAAAGAAAAAAAAAGAGTTGCCGATATTGAGTTTAGTCTTGTGAGAATTTTTTTGGCGAGCGACTCGGGGAGGGGCTATGTCTATCAGTTTGCGTTATGACAGCGTCGTATCCATGTTAACCATGAAAATTGCTGAACATTATGCAAACCTATTCAAGAGCGTAGAGAGGTTAGCATCAGGCAAACGCATTAACAACGCTGATGATGACCCCGCAGGCTTATCCTTGCGCAGCTCTTTGCGTGCGAGTGCTACCGCCCTCACTCAAGGCTCGCGAAATGCCAATGATGCCATTTCGCTCCTGCAAACGGCGGATGGCGCCATGAGTATCATCAATGACACGCTCATCCGCATGAAGGAACTTGCCTCACAAGCAAGCACAGGCACGTACAATGCAAATCAGCGCGCTGCCATGAACGAAGAATACCAATCGCTTGCCAATGAAATCACACGCATCGCCACAATGACGGATTTTAATGGCATAAAGTTGCTTGACGGCTCCTTAGCAACACCATATACTAGCGACGTACTCACACCCACAGGCGCCCTGCGTGTGCATGTGGGGAGTGGTGCTCATGATTTTTTTGACATCATCCTTGAAAGTGTCACAGCCGCCGCCCTTGGCCTCGGATATGATATAGCCGACTCCACAAAGGCTGGCTATGGGATAGGGACACAAGCAGAAGCGCAACAGGCACTCGTTGCCGTGGCAGCCGCCATGGAAAGAGCCACAAGCGTTCAGGCGAATATTGGAAGCACGCAAAACCGCATGACATCTATGGTAAAGCAATTAATTGTGCAGACGGAAAACTTGACAGCGGCGCAGTCGCGTGTTAGTAATGCAAACATTGTTCAGGAGATGATGCACTTTGTGCGGGATAAAATTTTGACGCAGATGTCGGTGGCGATTTTTTCGCAGGCCAACTCCATGCCCTCCATGGCTTTGAGCTTGCTTAAGGGCGGAATTGCAAGCCCTGAACACACCTGAGGGGATGGCGCTCAAAAGGCATCGCCAACAAGCTCACACATGAGCCATGCGCAGCCAAATATCGGGCAGGCAGCACGGCAAATGGGGATGCAAAAGAGCGCGCAGAACAACACACGAGCAGTGCAAAATACCCTGTCGCAGAACATGGCATCACAAGGACGCAGCACACCTATAGGGGAGACTGTGCAAAAAGCGGAGCCGCGCTTGTATGGATACGCGGCCTATGAAGCGACAGCGAACGCTGCCTCTGTGGCGGGGAGAGCGTCAAGCTCTGTGATGACGCAAGAAAGCCGCGCCACCTATTTGAATTTCGAGAGTGAACAATCGTCAGTCCTTGTAAAAAAAGCCTGACTTTAAAAAGATTTTTTGTATATTTTGAAAAAACACCGACGCAGCACACTGACATTACGAGCAAAGCTCGGCAATCCGCACAGTGGGAATAGCATCGGTGGTTAAAGAGTGTAGCGTGCGCGTCTCCCTTCAAAACGACTGAGTGATGTACTGGGGGATGTCAAGAAAAAGACACTTTGGCTGGCACGCCTCTTGCTAGAATTTCTGTGCAAGCGCGACCCTCAGGGAAGGGGGAAAAAAGTTCCTCTTTCAAGGTTTGCCCAGAGCCTTTCCGAAGAGTTTCCGCGGGAATTTTCCTCGGGGATTTATACAGGTGAGCACTTGTTGCAGTAAGCGTAGTATGGATATGTTTTTACATGTCCGTCATGAACCCAAACGCTCCCATTTCGGGAGCATGTCGGCGAAAGATTGCAAGGATGCAATCGTGCCTTTATGGCTTCGCTAGGCGTCAAAACATTCAAGGAGGAATGTTATGTCAATGGTAATTAATCACAACTCAATGGCTCTTAACTCTGCTAACACCCTTACCAAGCATTATGGCAACTTGTCCACGTCTACCGAGCGTCTGTCTTCCGGCTTACGGATCAACAGAGCAGCTGACGACGCAGCAGGCCTTGCCATTCGCGAACTTATGCGCGCTGACGTTTCGGCACTGAACCAAGGTGTTCGTAACGCAAATGACGCCATCTCCCTTCTGCAAACCGCAGACGGTGCCATGGCTGTTATCGATGAAAAGCTCATCCGCATGAAGGAATTGGCAGAACAATCAGCCACCGGTACGTATACCTCTACACAGCGTGCCATGATTGACTCTGAATATCAGCAAATGGCTTCTGAAATCACCCGTATTTCTAACGCCACTGATTTCAACGGCATCAAGTTGATGGACGGCTCTTTGAGCGGTACCCACAATGGTAATGCATTAAATTCTGTGGGCGAAATGCTTGTGCACTTCGGCCCCATGAACGATTCTGCTGAAGACTTCTACCACATCAAGATCGGCTCCACCACTGCGAGCTCCTTGGGTATTGGTAACCAAAGCACTGAGACTACCTCAGGCCACAACATATCCACACAGTCCGCTGCTCAAGTAGCACTTGTGGCTGTGAACGATGCTATCGTGTCCAAGGATAAAATCCGCGCACACCTTGGTGGCTTGCAGAACCGCTTTGAAGCGACAGTGCAAAACTTGACCGTGCAGTCTGAAAACTTGGCAGCAGCTGAGTCTCGCATTTCGGACGTGGACGTTGCATCAGAAATGACCAACTTCGTTCGCAACCAAATCTTGACCCAGTCCGCTGTGGCCATGCTCAGCCAAGCCAACTCCATGCCTCAAATGGCTATGCAGCTTATTGGCTAAGCGTAGGGTATTCGTATATGCGGGGGAATTTCTCCCGCATATGCAAAAAGATAAAATATCCTCGGAAAATCTGGGTTTCCGAGGATATTTTTTTTGCTTTTCCACATCCCCAATCCTTCACAGTGTGCCTCTATGAACGAAATACATGTCTATGCCATAAGCCTTGGTTGCGCGAAAAACCGCGTGGATACGGAACATGCTCTCGGTTCCTTACCCTTGCCCATACGCCTCGTGCCTCATCTTGGGCGTGCGCATATGGTTTTTATCAATACATGCGGATTTATTTTGCCTGCTGTGCAAGAGTCTGTACGCACCATTGTGGAGAGCATCACCCACAGAGAGGGTTTGAAAAAAAAGCCCCTTCTTGTGGTGGCGGGCTGTCTTGTGGGGCGCTACGGCGCTGAAGTGCTCGCCGAAGACTTGCCGGAGGTGGATGTGTGGTTGCCCAACACCATGGAAGGCGCCACGACGAATGTATGGGCAGAGCGCATATGCGCTGCCCTAAACATCACAGCGCCGGTGCGGCACACATCGCAAAGCTGTTTGGCGCGTTGCCTTGATGCGTCTCAAAAATCTTTTGCCTATCTTAAAGTGAGTGACGGATGCAAGCACGCCTGTTCGTTTTGCACAATCCCCTCCATCCGCGGCAAGCACCGCTCCACGCCCCTCCCCCAACTCTTGCACGAAGCCCGGCATCTTTTGGACACGGGCATCAAAGAAATTGTGCTTGTGGCGCAAGACTTGACAGCATGGGGAACAGACCTTGGGCATAAGCACGGGGTGCGGCACCTTTTAGAAGGACTTGTGGGACTGCAAAATTTGCAGTGGCTGCGCCTTATGTATCTCTATCCAGCCGGATTGACAGACGAGCTGCTCTCATTTATAGCGGAGGTCGGCGAGCCGATTTTGCCGTATTTTGATATTCCTTTGCAACACGCGCATCCGGATGTTTTACAGCGCATGGGACGTCCCTTTGCTAAGGATCCACGAAAGGTCATTGACCGCGTGCGGCATCATATTCCCCATGCAGCCTTGCGCACTACCTTTATTGTGGGTTTCCCCGGCGAGCAGGACGCACATTTTGCCGCTTTGCGAGACTTTGTTCAAGAAACGCGTTTTCAGCACATGGGCGTTTTTGCCTATCAACCAGAAGAAGGCACCCCCGCCGCCCTCATGCCTCAGCAAGTGGAAGAGAGTGTGAAGGAAGAGCGACGCGCACAGCTCATGGGCATACAGCAAGATATAAGCGCAGAGCTTTTAGAGGCCTTTGTGGGAACGCGTCAAAGCATCCTTGTGGACGCGCCTCATGAGGAGTGGCCGGGTCTGCATAAGGGGCGTGCATGGTTTCAAGCGCCTTCTGAAGATGGTCTCACCTATGTGAGTGGGCACGGCGTGCGCCCGGGCGCCTTTGTGGAGGCAGACATTGTGGACAGCAAGGACTACGACCTCTCCGCATTGACGGACACGGGAATTTAATTTTTTTGGTTTTTTGTTTTTCTTTTTTACGTTTCCCCCACAAGCCTTTCAAAAAGACTTTTAACATTTTTCATAGTAAAAATAGGTAGAAGGCATATGCGTTCATTTCGTCTTGTGTGCCATGCGCACCATATTCCCTTGGTCGAGACATTGTTACATGCAGAGGGCTTTCGCTTTGAGGCGGAGCCATTTTCTCCGTGGTGTCGCATATTGACAGAGGAGCCTGCGCCGCTTGGCTCGAGTTTGGCGGCGGCTTTTGGATGCATTTATATTCAAGACCGCTCGTCTATGTTGCCTCCTCTTGCTCTGACCTCCTTTGCCCTGAACTCCCTTGCACCCTCTACATCTCACTCGCACGGCGCAGAACCGGCTTTTTCCGTCCTCGACAT
>CAYJGA010000027.1:0-1801 GCA_964369255.1 uncultured Desulfovibrionaceae bacterium | reverse complement strand
ACATGTGCGCAAGCCCCGGCAGCAAAACAGGTTTTCTGGCGCAACTCACAGGCGAACATGGTTTTGTCTTGGGGAATGAGCCTACAAAAAGCCGCCTTGGCACATTGCGCGCCAACATGCACCATCTTGGCTTTTTACATGTGGCCACATGCTCCTATGACGGGGAGAAGCTTCCCTTGCTACCCAATTCATGGTCATACATTCAGCTTGATCCGCCTTGCTCCGGTTGGGGTACTGAGGAAAAAAATCCTCATGTGCGCGCATTGTGGCACGGTGAAAAAGTTCTGCCCCTTATACAATTACAAAGGCGTCTGCTCGCAAAAGCGTGGGAACTTCTTGCCCCAGGCGGTGTCGTGGTCTATTCTACGTGCACGACAAATGTGGAAGAGAATGAGCTACAAGTGAAGTATGCCATGGAGGAGCTTGGTTTTTCTTGCCTGCCCTTGCCCGCCTTTGACGGTTTTGTGTGGGAGGATTCATTACATGGCTTAGATGGCACCTTACGCGTAGACGGGGCGCGCTCCGGAGCGCAAGGTTTTTACATCGCTGCCCTACAAAAGCCTGTGCGGCATATCTCAGGAGAGGCGGAAACAGAAGCTACATGGGAAGGGAAAGCGGCGTGCGCGCCTGTTTCTCTGTTTGCGCCAAAAGACATGGATATGCGACATCTCCTTGACGATATTTCCGGCATTCAGTCGCATCTTTTGCCCGCAGGGCATGTCTTACCCTTTGGCGCATCCGCGCGCTTCGTGCCTGCGGCGGCGTGCGCGCTTATGCCAGCACATATGCAGTGGCAGGCGGCAAAATTAGGCAAGTATGCCGGCGGCAACATCCGCCTGTCTGCCAGATGCAAGACGCTTCTGCCCCAAAAGCCACAACATGACGCACAACATGATATATCCTCAAGCGCCCTTATATTGGAAAATCTTGACGATATACGCAAGCTCCTCCACGGCCAAACTGTGTTTACATCTCTCCGGGGCCGTGAAGCTGCTTTGTATTATGGCTCTCCCCGCGGTGCCTTGCCTTTGGGACGCATTACGCTGAAAAATGGGCGTGCTCTTTGGAGTGCAAAATAAAAGTCGATTTTCTTTCTATATTTGTGAGAGAAACTGTCATGCGTTTGACGAAGAGCACGAAAAGGAGTCATGGTGATTATTTGCAAGGAATGCGACGGGGCACATGTGGTAAAAAATGGCCTCATAGGCAATAAGCAGCGATACAAATGCAAGGATTGCGGTTGTAACTTTCGCGAAGGAGACGGGCGAACAGATGTGCACATCCAAGCAAAAAAAGCCTTCTGTACCCTCTTTTACGCCATGGCGCAAGGATCCTATCGCCTCCTTGGTCGCGTACTGCATATGAGTCACAGCCAGATATATCGATGGATGCACATGTATGGCGAAAAAAATTCCCCGCCGGACGTCGTAGGCACAGCGACAGAAACAAACATATCCTCACTACAACAAGGACTCGCTTCCACAGACTCCCCTTTTGACCCAGATAAGCCTGTTTTTGTTGTACAAGGCAGGCCGTGGAATGGCTACACCATGCTTATAGTGCTACAAGACACACGAGAAGAGCGTGCTGAAAAAAAGTAATAAGTAAAAAACGTTGATTTACTCTTGTTTTGCCCTTCCCCCACACACGTCATTCTAATTGTATGAACCATTCTCAATAGTACTTGTCAAATACTCTTGAGAGTGTGTCAAAGTTTTAAATAAGCAAGGATGACTTGTGATTTGTTTTTCATTCAAACGCGCAGATTGTATAGTTAAACAGATGGTTTTTTTGAAAGGGG
>CAYJGA010000026.1:0-11329 GCA_964369255.1 uncultured Desulfovibrionaceae bacterium | reverse complement strand
CCCAACCCCCCCTTAAAAAAAACCAGCTGTTTAGCTAAACAATCGGCGCTTGCGAATGAAAGAGGGAAAAGATGTTTTGTTTTTTCATATGAAATAGTCCGTTTAGCCTCTGAAGCGATGCGGCAAAGAACAAAAAAATTTATTTAGAAACAGCCCCTAGGTAGTTGGCGCTTTTTAATGAAAAAAGCCACGTGTTTTTTTAAAAAATTTTCTGCACTCTCAGACGATAACTGTGAACCTCAAACTATCTCAAGAGTATTTTGCAAGCATAACTGAGAATAATTCACACAATCGGAATGACGTGTCATCTCCACACAGCCCTACTTTTTCTTCTTGCAATTTTCCGCAAAGCGAGGCATGTTGGCTCATGAAAAGAGGGATTAACAATTATTACGCCGAAGTAATTGTTTTTAGCTTTACATTTTTCTGCGTCGAGTTTGAGTATGAGGAGCGTTCAGTTCCATATCGGCGCGACTTTGCGACATTCTGGACTTTGAAGTCATTTCACCATCGAGTAAGCCATGAGAGACATCTTATATATAATCATCTTGTGTACTGTCCTGAGTTTTGTGAGCGTTTCTAGTCTGTTGACGCCTTGCGTCCTTGCAGCAGCATCCACAAATGTCACAAACCCACACATCATCATGAATGCACCGCGCACTTCCCCCTATGCAGATCACCCTGATTTATGGAAAGGGCGGACTATTATTCAAGTGCCACCGCAAGCCACGCAACAATCAGAGGGCGCGTCGTCAGAAAACTCTGTACCACTTGAGCAAACGGAGCTGACACAGTCTGAAAATTGGTATCCGCACGGAGAACCACAAGCAGGCAAGGGCGTTCTATGGCAAGAAGGCACTTCTATCGAGGATATAAACAGAGTCGATGTGCATCGTATCGACACACCTGCGCATGAGAAGCAAAACGCACAAAATACGCAAAGTCCGCAAGGCTTGCCGCTTAATCGCGGCGCCGCGCCGCCCTCCGCATCTCCAAGCCCAGAGGCGAACTCGCAACAAGCGCTTAATGAGGCCTTTGAAAGCGCCCTCGGTGTGCCACTCAATATGCGCCCGTTTATCGAAAGACAGCTTCAACATCTCAGCGCTTACCACAATGATAATATTCAGCAAAGTGCGGATGAGCAGCTGCTGCCTTCGGCGCTTACGGGGCGCAGTGTTGACCTTGACAGCACATGGCGCGTTTCTGTAACAGAACCAGTGAAAATTGATGAGGATGTACTCACTTCGAAGCGCAATGTCGTTGGTGCCTATGCCAATATGCAAGGCTCCGGCATGCAGGTCTTCGTGGGGCCCGAGTTGCATATCCCTGAAAGTTCACCGCTGCAAGCAACACCACGAGACATGGACGACACCGAACTCGGCTTGGGTATGCAGGTGTTGTGGGATTTTTAAGGAAGCGCTTTTTTCCTAGGGGCTGCTTCTAAATAAAGAGATTTTTTTGACGGGGGTTGGGGGAAAGCTTTTTTGTTTTTTTCTTGGGGGAAAACTTTTTTTTCCTAAAAAAGTTTTTCCCAAACCCCTTTCAAAAAAACAATGTCGTGACGGTCTCTTATTGAGTCACCACATGCTGCACTATGGCAATGACGCACGCAAGACTAGGCAGTGATAAAAGCGTCCCCATAAGGATGACAAGGGTGGCTTCGCTGGCAATAACATCGTGCTTTGATGCGATAATATGACAGAGGACGGCTGTGGGCATGGCTCCCAAAATAGTCATGACAGCAAGGCTCATGCCTTCTATGCCCAAGGTCACGCAACACACGTACATGACCAATGGACAGAAAAAAAGCTTGCCAGCGACCATGGAGAGCGCCGCGAACTTTGCCCCCCCTCGCGCTGTGCCTTCGATGGCTGTGCTTGCAGCGTCTGTGCTTTTTACGAGAGCGCTTTCTTGACCTCTCAATCTCCATGTGGCAAGTTGGCTCGCAAGCGACATGCCAATACAGAAGAGCGCGCACGGCGAAGCAGTATTGCCTACCATAGCAGACATTTGCACCAGTGGCGCAGGGATGGGTAGTTCAAGAAGTCCCACACACGCGCCAAGGCTTGCGCCAATCAAGCTCGGATTTGTGTACAATCCTCGCCATACATGCTTCAAAAGCTGCCCAATACCTTGGGATTGCTTGCTTTGTAGTGTCAAAGCAATGTCTGTAATGACAAGGTTTGAAGTCGGCAAGATAGCCATTATGCCCGCCACAAGCTTTGCTTCCGCATTCGCAGGATAGAGCAACATAATCACAGGAATGCCCATAAAGGCCACATTGGGAAAACTGCTCACCATGCCTCCCATGGTGGCCTGTTTCCATGAATAGCGACTACAGCGCAGCAAAAGCGTCATAAGTCCCTGTGAGATAAGCAAGCCCGCAGTCCCCCCTCCGACCACCGCCCATGACATGGTCTCAAGGCGTATTTGTGCCATAATATAGAATAAAAGCATAGGAAGGCTGAACCAGTACACAAATTGATTGAGACATTTTGCTGTTTCCGCTGGCAAAAGGTGGCGTCGCTCGGCAAAGGCACCCAAGCCCATGATGCCAAAAATGGGAATGAGTACGGAAAATATTGAAAGCATTCTTATTCCTTATATTTCTTTAAGGCCGTCCAATTCGTCAAGGTCGATGAGTCCGTTCTCAATCATTTTCAGAAAAACCTTTACGATCTCGGGGTCGAACTGCGTGCCACTGCAACGCTTAAACTCTTCGACAACCCAATTAAGACTTGTGGGGCCACGATAAATTCTGCGGGAGGCGATGGCATCAAAGCTGTCGGCAACACAAATAATACGCGCGACGAAGGGAATGTCCTCACCGGATAAATTGTTCGGATAGCCGCCGCCTGCATAGTGCTCGTGGTGGAATTTTGCGCCAAGTGTGATGTCGTCTATGACTGTCATATTTTTTAATATTTCCGCGCCTAAAGCAGCATGATTGCGCATGATGGCGTATTCTTCCTCGTTGAGGCTTGTGGATTTTTTAAGGATGGCATCGGGGATGCCTATTTTGCCAATATCGTGGAGCAGCGCAGTATAATAAAGCGAGTCAAGGGCAAGCTCATCGTAGCCGAACTGTTCGCCAATGGCTCTTGAGTATTTTGCCACACGCACAGAGTGCCCCTTCGTGTAATTGTCCTTGGCATCAATGGTGCCGGCGATGGCTGTGATGGCCTGCGTAGTGATTTCGCGATATTCTTGCTGACGCTCAAGGATGCGCCGCTCACGCGCACGATAAAAGGCATTAACAATGCACATTCCTGCCAGCAAAATTGCTATCACACCGGCAATTTGCACAAGAATGTTCTCATACCACGGCGCAAGCTTATAAATGCGCACAGGGGGCGGCGGCACTGTGGAAATGCCGTCGGCATTGGTACCGGAGAGCATAAAAACATATTCGCCGCTGGGCAAATTCGTATAGGAAACACTGGAAGCGTTGCCAAGGGTCACAGTGCTCGCTTTTTCTGAAAAGCCTTCAAGGCGATATGTGACGGAGCTGCGATCGTTTTCCACATAGGTGAGGTTCGCAAAGTGAATGGTCAGGCGTTCATTGGTAGGCGAGAGGATGATTTCATCAAAATCCCTATAAAACATCTCTCCGTCCACATCTACGGCGCTTATGGTGGTCAGCGTAGGCTTTCTGGCAAGGTTCATGTGTAAGACATCAAAGGAAAAAAGATTTTCGTCAGACAGCACATAGAGCACTCCGAGGTCATCAATGAATTGCATGGAGTTGCCTGTTCCAAGCGCGGCGAGGTTTTCATCAAAAAAATGTTGCACAGTGCCATTGCGCAAGAAAAGGTCTGTCTGCGTCATATAAAGCCCCGCAGATGTGAGAATAATCATAATATCATCATAAAAAAGAATATCTAAAATATTCCCATTGGCGTGGAAGGAGGGCACGGGGCGCACATGGGCGCCGTCGAACACTTCGACTGTGTTCTTGCCTGTGGAGATAAATGTTTTTTTTGTGCGTGGATCGTGTCGCATACGGAAAACCATGTGACTCGAAAGTCCCTGCTTTTCTGTGAAATTTGTGACAGTATCGCCCATGATTTCGTATATGCCGCCATTGGCGCTGCCAGCAAGGACAGCGCCCTTTTCATCTTCAGCCATGGTGAGAATAATGGCCTTGTGAAGACCATTTTGTGCTGTATAATTTCTGACGACCTTATCCTGCGAAATCACGCTGATACCATGTGATGTGCCCACCCATATTTCGCCATTCCGCCGTTCGAGCAGGCTAAAAATGCGCGTACTTAAGAGGCCATCCTTCAAAGAAAATGAACGCATTTTAAAATCCGGCGTCACTTTCACAAGGTTAAACTCATGATTGTCGGTGGAAAGCCATAAATTATCATGGCTATCCACAAGGAAGTTTTTGATGGCGTGTCCATGTGCAGCGTCTGTGAGCGTATTTTCCACAAAGATATTTTCTTCTTTCGCCAAAAGCGCTGTATTTGTAGCTATGTAAAGCAGGTCGTTCCAGTGCACAGTGGCATTGAGGAGTACATCTTTTCCCGCGCCTTCAAGGAGCTCGTTGCGAAATTTACTTTTTCCGAGCAGTAAAAGCCCCTGTCTTGAGGACGCAAGCCAATAATTTCCTTCCTTATCCTTAACCATGCGTTCAAGGGCATAGCGCACTTCAAGGCCTTGCACAGACACAAAGCGCCCATGGGCTGTCAAATAGCCAAGGCCGCTGTTGCCAAGCACCCAGAGTTTGTCGCCGTCATGAAAAAAAGATTTAATATGAGATACTTGTTCTGCAAGTTCGTATGTGCGCACAATGGCTACTTTATCCGTATATGCAAGTTCTACAAGGCGGTCTGTTTCCGTGCCGACAAGTACATGCTTGCCGCGAATAGTCAGCGCAGTGGGGAAGGCGATGTGTTCGCTCTTTCGAAAGTCCCCGATGGTGAGGATTTTATCATTTTGTAATATGAAAAAGCGATAGTCGTCAGTCAGTGCCCACAGCCTGTTTTCCGTGTCAAAGACCATATCCTTAAATACAGCGCCGTCAAGAAATGGGTCGTTTAAAAATTCCACAGCATCATTGACAATTTTTCCAATTCCGCAGGTTGTCGCCACAAAAATGGTGCCTGTTTTGTCCTGTGCCACTGCGCGCACGCCAAAGACGGGTGAGGTATTTGTAGTTTGTGCGTGCGCGGCTGACGCATGCTGTGCTTGAATTTGTCTGAAATCCCCGTCCTTATAGGCATAGAGTCCATTGTCAAAACTCCCCACAAAAAGAGTGCCATCCTCAGCAATAAAGAGGGTTTGAATCATGCTTGCGTGAAAGTCGGGGTCGATTTCCGTCGTAATATGTAAAAAATTATTTCCATCAAAACGGAAAAGGCCATTATAAGTGCCTACCCAAATATAATCGCTGCCCGTTTGGACAACTTCCGTCACAACGATATTGCCAAGTTTCGATTGGGCATCGTATACATGTTGCATCCGCTGTGCAACAAAGTCATAGTCCACACTGACCCGCGTGGCGCTTTGTCCGTATAAAGGCGTAAAAGCATATGTAAAGACAGTAAGAAATACGAGAAAATATTTTTTCATCATGCAACCCGCGGTGACAAGTTTTTTATGAAAACACTCAATGGAAAAGAAAGCTTTGCGACAGCACTTCAGAGCAAAATTTCTTTGCAAATTTTCTACATGCTCTCAGGGCGTACGTCAATAGTGCAGGGGCGTTAAAAATAGCAGAGGACACCATATTATGATTGTGTTTTTTTGAAAGGGGTTTGGGGAAAACTTTTTTGCAAAAACCATCCTCTCACAAAAAACGTTCTCCTCAAAGCCCTTTCAAGAAAACAAATGAGGACGCCGTGCTCGTATGCGCCCTTGACGCCTATGCTTTAGGGCTTATTTTAGGGCAAGTCACAGTGCGCACGGAGGTAGACTATGAGTGTTTCGTATAAGGATTATTATCAGCTGTTGGGGGTGGAGCGTTCCGCTTCTGCCAGCGAAATAGCCAAGGCATTTAAGAAGCTTGCCCGCAAGTATCATCCAGATTTGAATCAAGGCGATGCCAAGGCTGAGGAAAAATTTAAAGAAGTCAATGAGGCCTACGAAGTACTCAAGGATCCGGAAAAGCGCAAGCTTTACGATAGGCTCGGAAAGGATTGGCAGCATGGTCAGCAGTTTCGCGGCGCTCCGGGCTTTGAAAATTTTAATTTCAACGGGCAAGGCTTCGGCGGCGGAAGCGGCGATTTTTCTGACTTCTTTGAGGCAATTTTTGGCCAAGCGGCGCAAGGCGCGCGCGGTCAGCAATTTGGCCCCGACCCTTTCGGCGGCTTTTCGCGAAGACAGCGCCGCGGGCGTGATGTGGAGTCGGAAATTTTTGTGAGTCTCGAAGACGCTCTTCATGGCGCGCGTCGCACGGTCAACGTGCGCGGGCGCAACCTTGAAGTGAGCATTCCCGCGGGCATCAAAGCCGGCGCCAAATTGCGTTTGACGGGGCAGGGTGACCCCGCGCCCGGCGGTGTTGCAGGCGACTTATTTTTGCGTATTTCTTATGGAGAGCATCCGCATTTCACCGTGGATGGCTTGAATCTGAACTATGATGTCCCCCTGACACCATGGGAAGCGGCCCTTGGTGCAGATGTGCGCATACCAACGCTGGACGGCGCCATTGAAATGCATATCCCTTCCGGCGCCTCTTCGGGCAAGCGTTTCCGTTTGCGCGGCAAGGGCATGGGCAAGGGAAGTGGCCGCGGTGATGTGATGGTGCGCGTCATGATAAAGGTGCCCGATACTGTCACCGACGAAGAACGCGCCTTGTGGGAGCAGCTGGCAGAAGTGTCTTCCTTCAAGCCACGGGAAGTATAGCAGGCCGTTGAAGTTGTTTCTCGGTAAAGAGATTTTTTTGAAAGGCTTGTGGAGGGAAATTTTTTTTCCTAAAAAAGTTTCCCCCAAGAAAAAATGAAGAAAAAAAGTTTTCCCCAAAACCCTTTCAAAAAAACAAAAATAGAATGAATGGAGTGTGCTATATATGGACTTGAACAAATTTACAGAAAAAGCGCGTGAAGCGATTAACGACGCGCAAAATCTTGCTGTGGGTATGCAGCATTCCGATGTGGATGTTGACCATGTGGCCTTGGCCTTGATTCAGCAAGAAAAGGGCATAGTGCCGCGCATTTTGGAACATATGGGCATCAATGTTCGAGCTTTGGAAGTGGCGGTGGACGGCATTTTACGCAAACGCCCCAAGGTGACGGGCGCAGGCGTCGATACAAGCAAAATCATGGTGACGCAGCGCGTGGCAAAGGTGCTGGCAGACGCAGACGCGGAAGCCAAACGCATGAAGGACGATTATGTCAGCGTTGACCATATGTTTGCCATGCTCGCCGACCAGCCTGTGGCAACACCCTTAGGCACTGTATGGCGCGATTATAAGATTACGCGCACAAGCTTTGCCGCCGCCATGGAAGCCTTGCGCGGTGGCGCTCGTGTCACGAGCGCCAACCCTGAACAGACCTTTGAAGCCTTGAGTAAGTACGGGCGCGACCTTGTGGAGGCAGCACGCCTTGGCAAGATGGATCCCGTCATCGGTCGTGATGCGGAAATCCGTCGTGTTATTCGTATATTGTCGAGAAGGACAAAGAACAATCCTGTACTCATCGGCGAGGCGGGTGTGGGGAAAACTGCCATTGTGGAAGGGCTCGCCTTTCGTATTGTGAACGGCGATGTGCCGGAAGGCTTGAAAGGAAAGGCTCTGTATGCCTTGGACATGGGCGCCCTTGTGGCAGGCGCCAAGTATCGCGGCGAATTTGAAGAACGACTCAAGGCCGTTCTTGCGGAAGTGGAGCGCTCGGAAGGAAACATCATCCTTTTTATTGACGAACTTCATACTATTGTAGGCGCAGGAAAGACGGAAGGCTCCATGGATGCGGGCAACTTGCTCAAGCCCATGTTGGCGCGGGGCGAATTGCACTGCGTGGGCGCCACGACGCTGGATGAGTATCGTAAATATATTGAAAAAGACCCCGCCCTTGAGCGGCGTTTTCAAACTGTCCTTGTGGAAGAACCCACAGTGGAGGACACTATTTCCATTTTGCGCGGCCTGAAGGAACGCTTTGAAGTGCATCATGGCGTGCGCATCTTGGATTCTGCCATTGTGGAAGCTGTTGTGCTCTCGCACAGATATATTACGGATAGACAGCTTCCCGACAAGGCTATCGACCTTGTGGACGAAGCCGCTGCCATGATTCGCACAGAAATTGACTCTCTGCCGGCAGAGCTGGACAATGCCAACCGTAAGGTCATGCAGCTTGAAATTGAGCGCGAAGCGCTGCGCCGCGAAACGGACGCCGCCTCGCGGGAGCGTTTGCAAAAGCTGGAAGATGAGTTAAAGGACTTGTCCATACATCAGGGGATTTTGCGCAAGCAGTGGGAGACAGAAAAAAGTTCCATCGACGACGTGCGCCATGTTAAGGAACAGATTGAACAGACACGCCTTGCCATTGAGCAGGCCGAGCGCGCCTATGATTTAAACCGCGCGGCAGAATTGAAGTATTCCACCCTGCACAGCCTAGAAAAACAGCTGGCAGCGGCGGAGCAGGGCAGCGCCAACAGTCAACGCCTTTTGAAGCAAGAAGTGCGTCCTGAGGATGTGGCGGACATTGTGGGCAAGTGGACAGGTATTCCTGTTTCGCGGCTGCTGGAGTCCGAGCGCGAAAAGCTCCTGCGCCTTGGAGAGCATTTGCACAAGCGCGTCGTGGGGCAGGAAGAAGCCGTACGCGCTGTAGCGGATGCTGTGCTGCGCGCTCGCGCGGGTCTTTCAGACCCCATGCGCCCCACAGGCTCCTTCCTCTTCTTAGGGCCTACGGGTGTCGGGAAGACGGAGCTGTGTAAAGCCTTGGCGGAAGCGCTTTTTGACAGTGAAGACAATATGGTGCGCCTCGATATGAGCGAATACATGGAGAAGCACTCCGTGTCGCGCCTCATCGGCGCGCCTCCGGGCTATATTGGTTACGACGAAGGCGGCCAGCTCACAGGCGCTGTGCGCAGAAAACCCTATTCCGTCGTGCTTTTTGATGAAATTGAAAAGGCGCACCCCGATGTTTTTAATACGCTCTTGCAACTGCTTGACGACGGACGTTTGACCGATAACCAAGGCAGGACGGTGGATTTTCGGAATTGCCTTGTGATTATGACTTCTAATATTGGCTCACCGCTGATGTTGGAAGGGATTGACAAAGACGGAGTGTTGGACGAAGGTGTGCGTGACGCTGTGATGGCGGAACTGCGTCAGTATTTTCGCCCTGAGTTTCTCAATCGCGTGGACGACACTGTGCTCTTTACGCCGCTGTCCCTTGCGCATATTGCACACATCGTGGACTTGCAGCTTGTGCGACTGCGCGGGCGTCTTTCTGAGCGTAAGGTGGGCTTGAACATGACGGACGCGGCGCGCGCGTATATATCCGAAGAGGGCTATGATCCCGCTTATGGAGCGCGTCCGCTGAAGCGTTATATTCAAGGTAACCTTGAAACGCCCTTGGCGCGGAAGCTCATTGATGGCAGCATCTTAGAAGGTCAGACTGTGGTGGTGGATGTGCGCGACGGCGCTCTGTCCTTTGGCACGGAGGCAGGTGTGTATGGGAGCGCAGCTGATATAAATACGACGGATGCGGACATGAAGGACGCGGACACTGTGAAGGCTCTTGAGTGATTTTGTGAGATTGTAAAGAAAAAGGATACATTATGAAGAGATATATGCTCTGCGCAGTGCTGGTCATGCTCTTGGGCGGTTGCCTTGGCAGTGATGACGGAAGCATCGGCGCACACGCGCCAGATGCACCGGACGCGTTGCTTTCGACCTTGGCAAAAGCCTTGAACAACAAGGACGCCACGCTGTTTTTGTCGCAATTTGATGTGTCGAGCTATGCCTCTGCTGCTACGAACAGATTGATGCAGGACGTTGCGCCCTTGGGTATGCTGGACTCTATGGGGAAATCCTTAGGACTTGGAAGTATAGAGGGTCTTGTGGGTCTTGTGACAGGTTCAGAGGATGAGGTGAAGGCCTATTTTCAGCGCCAAGTCAGTACAGGCGAGCTTGTGCAGCAATGTTCGCGCGTGCGTACTCCTGATTGCCCGTGGGTGCCGCAGTCCTTGACGGACGCAGTTATTAAGGAACTTTCACCCACTGCGGCTGTGGCAGGTGTGACAACACCGACAAATATTCGGTCATGGCTTGCTCTTGCGAAGGTGGGGGATGTGTGGAAGGTTGTGGGCGCTGCTGCTTTGGAGCAGGATGCGGCGCGCTATGCGCGTGCGGCTCACAAAAGTCCTGCGACTTCATCTGCAAGTGAGGGGGCAAATGGGGCGGCAAATGGAGGAGCAGGCGATGGAACGGGTGCGTCTCCGGCTCCGCATAATGATGCACCTGCTCCGCCGCCACCTGCACGCGGAGGGTCAAATCCGCCTCCGCCTTCACAGCAAGACGAACCCGCACCGCCGCCACCTGTGCGCTTATAGTGTGCCTGTGGTCTGTCTAGAGTGTGCGTGTAGATAGAGAGTATATAGAGTTTATATGACAGGTATTTTTCATCAAACTGTCCCTATCGTGCTTGCCTCCGCGTCTCCGCGGAGGCAGCATTTTTTGCGGGAATTGGGTGTGGATTTTCGGGTGCTGTGCCCGCAGGATGTGGAGCCTTTGCCCTTGGCGAAGGAAGAGCCTGCGGCTTATGCTTTGCGTGCGGCGTGCGCGAAGGCTGTGGCGGCGGCGCGTTTGTGCGCCGATGAGCGCGTGAAGGCGCTTGTCATTGCTGCGGATACAGTGGTGGATGTGGACGGCGTGATTTTTGGGAAACCGCGGGACACTGCGCATGCGCTGGAGATGTTGCGACAGATGGCAGGGCGACAGCATCGGGTGGTGAGTGCTGTGTCCCTTGTGCTTCCAGACGGTCGTGAACAGAATTTTTATGACGCTACAGAGGTATTTTTCCATCCATGGCCGGAGGCTGTTCTTGCGGCGTATGCGGCGCATGAGGAGGGACGAGATAAGGCGGGTGCTTATGCAATTCAAGGTCAGGGCGCTTTTTTGGTGAGTCGCATTGAGGGTTCATGGAGTACGGTCGTGGGCTTACCCGTTTCGCGTCTTACGGATGCCTTGTTGCGCTGTGGATGTATTGTGTGTAGTGGATAGACTTTTTCTTTCACACGCCCCAAAAAATAGATTTTTTTAGCAGCCCTAAAGAGGCCTCACAGAGTGTTTTGGGGAAAACTTTTTTTACTAAAAAAGTTTTCCCCCCAAGAAAAAAAGAAGAAAAAAAGTTTTCCCCAAACCCCTTTCAAAAAAACAAAT
>CAYJGA010000025.1:0-11403 GCA_964369255.1 uncultured Desulfovibrionaceae bacterium | reverse complement strand
TCCTAAAAAAAGTTTTCCCCCAAGAAAAAAATAAAAAATTAAAAAAATAAAAAAGTTTTCCCCAAACCCCTTTCAAAAAAATCTTTTAGACATCAAAAAGCATTTCTAGGTCTTCTCGTGTGAGGGATTGCAATGTATCTTGCCCTGGAATGATTGCTTCTGCGACACCACGTTTTGCTTCTTGCAGCTTCAGTATCTTTTCTTCCACGGTATTTTGACAAATCAGTTTATAGGAAAAGACTTGTCGTGTTTGTCCTATGCGGTGTGTTCTGTCTGTGGCTTGGCTTTCTACTGCTGGATTCCACCACGGGTCATAGTGGATGACGTAGTCGGCGGATGTGAGGTTGAGCCCTGTGCCGCCGGCTTTGAGGGAGATTAAGAATATGGGAATGTTCGGACTATTGTTGAAGAGGTCAACTTGCTCGAAGCGATTCTTGCTTGCCCCATCAAGATAGCAGAAGGGAATTGTGGACGCTTGAAGCCATTGACGGATGATTTGCAGCATTTGTACAAATTGTGAGAACACGAGGACTTTGTGCCCACCTTCCACAATATCCATCACCATATCCTTGAAAGCATCGAACTTGCCGGAGGGCAGGTTCGTAGAGAAGCCGGGCATATCAATTTTGAGTAAGCGTGGGTGGCAACAAATTTGTCGTAATTTGAGCAGAGCATCCAAGATAGACATTTGACTTTTGCCAATACCTTTCTCGTCCACATCGGCCAACACTTGAGCGCGCAATTTTTGCGCCAACGCGGCGTAGAGTTCTGCTTGTGCGTCTTCCAAGGCGCAGCAAGTGACGCTTTCCACCTTGGGTGGCAGATCCTTGGCAACTTCTGCCTTGGTTCTGCGTAAGATAAAGGGGCGTACTCGTGTGCGAAGGTATTCGAGGGTTTCTGTGTCGCCATCTTTAATGGGTTTGACAATGCCGCGCTGGAAGGAATGCTGCGAGCCAAGAAAGCCTGGCATGAGAAATTCAAAGAGCGACCAGAGCTCAAAGAGATTATTTTCAATGGGCGTACCGGAGAGGCATAAGCGCATGCGTGCTGAAATATGACGTACAGATCGTGCGGTGATGGTGTTCGGATTCTTGATATTTTGCGCTTCATCTAAGATAATGGAGTTAAAGTCAAACTTTTCGAACTCTTCAAGATCACGGCGCAAAAGTGCGTAGGTTGTAATGACAATATCCGACGTTTGTATTTGTTTAAACATATTTTCGCGACGAGTGCCATAGACTATGAGTCGGCTTAAGTTTGGCACAAATTTTTCTGCCTCTCTATCCCAGTTGGGCAAGACGGAGGTAGGCACGATGATAAGGTTTGGGCCAAAGTGTTTATGCTCGACCATATGTTGGATGAAGGCCAATGTTTGTATGGTTTTACCAAGTCCCATTTCATCGGCAAGGATGCCGCCAAAGCCGTATTCTGCTAAGAAGTTCAGATATGAGATACCTTGTTGCTGATAGTTTCGCAGTTCGGCGCGCAAACCCTCTGGCGCATCGATGGTGCGCACTTCGCGGAAATTGCGTATTTTATCACGCAGGGAGTTCCAGAAGGAATCGGTGCTCACTGTAGGGAAGTCGTCCAAGAGGCTATCAAGCACGGGCGCTTCAAATTGCTGAAATTTTTGTTGCGGCGGTTTTGCCGGATCAAAGCCGAGAGCGTGAAGCTTATGCGCAAGCTTTTCAAGCCACGATTCCGGCAAACTTGAATAGGACCCATCCTTTAATTGGACATAGCGCTTGCCCTTAACCCAAGCTTTCCAAATTTTTTCCAAGGGGACAGACTGCCCGTCATATTCGATCTCAATATCAAGGGTGAACCATTTTTCTCGTTCATCACTCTCGACCTTGGCGGTGATAACTGATTGCGAGGCACGCACCTTATAGCGTGACAGCGCTCTTTCCCCATAGACGCGATATGTCTCTAAAAGTTTTGGGTAGGAATCTAATAAGAAGGCAATCGCTTCTTCTGGTTCAAGGAACCATAATTTATTGCTTCTGTGTTGAAAACCAATAGAATACAGTGTTTTGATGAGGTCGTTTTCTTCTTCTTGGTGGCGTCTTACGAGGTAGGTTGCACCGCCATAGGAATAACTGCCCGTTTGAAAGTCAGGATTTGGTGCGCCCAGCAAAAATTCCCCGTGGATGGTTTCATAAATATTTTCAATTTCAAGGGTCAGCAAGCTGCCTTCTTCGTCTAGGAAGAGCTTGGGGTTATATGTTGCGGGTTGGAAAATAGGTTCCATGAGTTTCAAAAACTTATGTGGCTCAAAAAGATTTGTTTCGGGTAAACGTGTCCAGACGCGATCTAAAAATTCTGAGATTTCTTCTTGAGGCACGACGGGGCGTGCGTAGAGTAAGTCGTCGATAAGCGACAAGGTAAGGCCGGTTTGGACTGGGTAAAAGTTGTTATTATAGCAAACCCATATCGGCATTTGTCCGTGGAATGTGGTTTCGTTTTCATTGTCCATAAGATTCACGGGCGGGCGCCCCTCATGCACGAGTAAAACGATAAAGCGAAAGCCTTCATCGGAAAGTTCCGGCTTGAGCTTCAGCATAAAGGGTGTGTTTTCAATGTGGCATTTTTTATCGGAATCTTGCCAAAATATATAATATTCTGTGCGGATAGCCCAGAAGAACCATGACACAAGTCCTTCAGGGATTTCAATTTTATGTCCATAATAGTCTTGATGTTGTCCAATTTGTCGCGTCACATCCACAAGTTGGGGTGAAAGTTCGCTCCATTCGGGATTGCGAATAATTTGCTCAAGGGTAATTTCTGTATGGACGCTGGAAATACCCGATTTATTTTGTCGCCCGCGATAAAATGCGACAGAAAGGCGACCGGGTTCGGGGAAAACGCGAAAAATCAAATAATGGCGACCGGGTTCGGGTTCCATCTCAGTAGAGAAAAAGGATCGAAAGCTTTGTTTCCAGTCGGCGCGTATTTCTGCTGGCGGATCGACCGCGTGATCTTCGCGCAAATCTGAGAGAAGGTGTAGGCACACTGCTGCCACATGGCGGCAGACATGGGCAAATGACTCAGAGCAATTGCATTGACTGTTCACCGTGTAGTCTGCAAGGTCCACGTGTAGGACGGGCGCATATACTTGAAAGTCTTCACCTTGAATGGTGGCATCAATACGCCAATGGGCATTATTTTGGGTAATGTTTATCTTTTGTATGCCACCTTCAGACAAAATATATTGTCCACTATCCCGAATATACTCAGGGATTTTCTCTTGCGTCAAGTTTTGCACTAATGTGCGGACGGCGTTTTTTTCAGCTCGTGTCATATTGCTACATTCCTTTTACTATGGAGCTCTCAAGGGTTCTGATTTCGCCATGTTGCAAAAATACAGTATATACTTCGTTCAGCTATCGTATATCAGTTGCGTCATGTTTGGGAGTCATTTATCTTTACGTTATTTATCTTTACATCATTTATCTTTGAATCATTTATTTTGGCATATGCGTGTCCCTTCAAAAAAACGGTCATATCACACGCACTTCTTTTATAATCATTGTGTATCCTTGACAAAAGACATGTTTCCACGCTATCATTTTCTTGCAAGAACTCGCACAACACATTTGATATACAGCAATACAGAACTTTTTTCAAGAAAAAGTATGAGAAAAGCAAGTTCGCATAAAAAAAATACATCTACAAGGAATACCGCACGCTATGCATACAGATTTTCAAATATTTACGAAACGATACAAGGGCGCAGCGCCATATTTTTTTTGCCAAAGCCATAGCTCGCACGTGCACACTCGATGGTGCACTTTCTTGAGCATGCACTCAATCATACTCATCTTCTGCCTCTCTATGACAACTTTCGCTTGGGCGCAAGCAAAAAATACACAAAAAATGCCACAAGCCGGTGGAAGAATCGTTTTTGGAAGCATCGGCGAAGCATCAAACCTTATTCCCTACCTCTCCACAGATTCCGCCTCGCACGAGATAGCAAGTCATCTCTATGTTTCTCTTCTCAGATATGACAAAGACTTACAAATTGAAAACTATGCGGCCGAACAGCACAGCATTGAAAACGATGGTACACTTTTACGATTCACGCTCAAAAAAGGCATACTCTGGGAAGACGGCGTAGAACTCACCGCCGATGACGTAGAATTTACATGGAAAATAGTCACCGCCCCTGAGACAGCCTCACCCTACGCCGAAAGCTTCTTAGCTGTCAAAGAATTTCGAAAAACGGGGCGTTATACATTTGAAGTCACGTATGAAACATACTATGCCAAGGCACTCTCTTCATGGATGAGCGCCATTCTGCCAAAACACATCCTTGAAGGACAAAACATCCGGCAAACACCCTTCTCACGCAGACCCATCGGCGCAGGCCCCTATCGCCTCCAAGCATGGGAACCCGGCTCCCTCATTGTCTTGCGCGCATCCCCCACATATTTTGAGGGCGAGGCCAATATTTCCGAAGTTATCTATCGCATAATCCCCGATATCTCCACCATGTTCATGGAAACACGCGCCGGCGAACTTGATATGATGAACCTTACACCGCAACAATACTTGCGGCAAACACAAGGCGCACCATGGGATACGGACTTTCATAAATATAAATATCTCAGTTCAGTCTATACATTTATGGGCTATAATATGCTCCACCCCTTCTTTCAGGACTTGCGCGTGCGTCAAGCAATTTCCTATGCCATAGATAGAGAAGGTATCGTCAAGGGGGTCCTTATGGGCGAAGGCATCGCCGCTGTAGGCCCCTACAAACCCGGCTCATGGGCCTATCACCCGACACTCTCCCCTATAAAACAAAACATCGACGAAGCAAAAAAACTGCTCGCAGATGCCGGTTTTGCTGACACAGACGGTGACGGTATTCTCGAAAAGGACGGCAAACCCTTTGCCTTCACAGTGCTTACAAACCAAGGCAATGAACAGCGCATTCTCACAGCTATAGTCATCCAAAGTCAGCTTAAAGCCATAGGTATCGACGTACAAGTGCGTACCGTCGAATGGGCTGCCTTTATTAAAGAGTTTGTGGATACAGGCCGATTCGACGCCGTTATTCTCGGCTGGACAATCACACCGGACCCCGATATATATGACGTGTGGCATTCTTCAAAAGCCGTCTCCGGCGGCCTCAACTTCACCCGCTATAAAAATACCGAACTTGACGCCGCCTTGGAAGCCGGACGCGCCACACCAGACAAACAAGAAAGGATGAAATACTATCACAAAATACAAGAAATACTTGCACAAGACCACCCCTATTGTTTCCTTTATGTGCCCTATGCCCTCCCCATCCTCCAAGCGCGATTCCAAGGGATAAAGCCAGCACTTGCCGGTATCACATATAATTTCGACAAATGGTGGGTGCCGAAGCATTTACAACGAAACCAAATAGTACCGTAAATAAAAAGAGACTTAAGGAAACGCTGAATACATTCTTTTGCATTTTGTCACTCCTCTGAAGGGTCAAAACAGAGTTTTTTGTAAAAAATACAAAGGATCATTTTCACTCTTCCATTCGAGAGCGCCGATTGTCTAGCTAAACAGATGGTTTTTTTGAAGGGGGGTTTGGGGGGAAAGCTTTTTTTTCCTAAAAAAAGTTTTCCCCCAAGAAAAAAAAGAAGCAAAAAAAGTTTTCCCCAAACCCCTTTTAAAAAAACACATCGGAATGACCTGTCCCATGCGCTTTTTTTGTCTCACTCTCCCCTTGAATGAAACTAAAAACACTGCTACACTGCGCCGCGATAACTGGTGAGAGGTATTTCAAGCCCATCGTGAACATCATTTTACCGAGAGGACTTCTATCATGGCGACCATTGACACAAAAAAGCTCAAAGACATGTATAAGGACATCCAAGGCGATCCCTTTCCTGAAAAAATGACCATCATCCTCGGCGACGAAAAGCTTGTGTATGAAAAACGCACATGGATTTTAGAGAATGAAAAAAAAGGCTTGCGATACGGCGAAAACCCAGACCAGCCCGCCGCGCTCTATCAGCTCAAGGATGGGAGCATTACATGTGGTGGCCTTGCATGGCGCGGCTCTGAACACGGCCTCGTCTCAGCCATTGCAGAGGAACACATGGTGCAAGCTGGCAAGCATCCGGGCAAGACAAACCTTACAGATGTTGATAATGGCGCAAACATCCTACAATACCTCACAAAGCACGCCGCCGCCGTCATCCTCAAGCACAACAATCCCTGCGGCGCCGCATGGTCTGCCAAGAGCATTGATGACGCACTGCAAAAAGCCTTTTGGTGTGACCGCATCGCCGCCTTTGGCGGCGCAGTCGTCTTAAACCGCACGCTGAACAAGGAAGCCGCAACGCTCATCGCCGCCAATTACTTTGAAGTGGTCGCTGCGCCGGCATTTGAAGATGAAGCCCTTGAAATCATTAAGGCACGGAAAAATTTACGCATCCTTTGCATCCCCGCCCTTGCCCACTTGGGAAAACTTGTGGAATCGTCCTTCCTCGACATCAAGAGCCTCTCTGACGGCGGCCTCATCGTCCAAAAATCCTTCGTCAACCGCATTCTTGACACCACAGACTTCCTTCCTGCCACAGCAAGCGCCGACGGCGTCACTGTCACCACAAGAAAGCCCACAGAACAAGAACTCGACGATATGCATTTTGCATGGGCTGTGGAAGCAGGCGTCACTTCAAATTCTGTCATCTTTGCTCGCGATGGCGCCACTGTCGCCATCGGCACAGGCGAACAAGACCGCGTCGGCTGCGTCACCCTCGCCATACATAAAGCTTACACAAAGCATAGCGACACACTCTGCTTCCAAGAAACCGGACTGTCCATATACGAGTTGCAGCACAAGGCGAAGAGCGACGAAGACGCTGCACAAAAGCTTGCTGATATTGAAAAGCGCACCCACGAACAACGCGGCGGCCTGCCCGGAACCGTCCTCATTTCCGACGGCTTCTTCCCCTTCCGCGACGGCGTCGACATTGCCATCGAACAAGGGGTCACCGCCATAGGGCAGCCCGGCGGCTCTATCCGCGATGCCTCCGTCATTGCCGCATGCAACGAGGCCACTCCGCAAGTGTCCATGGTCTTTACCGCGCAGCGCTCGTTTAAGCATTAGGGGCTGTTTCTAAATAAAGAGATTTTTTTGAAGGGGGTTTGGGGGAAAGCTTTTTTTGTTTATTTTAAGTTTTTTATTTTTTTCTTGGGGGGAAACTTTTTTGAGGAAAAAAAGCTTTCCACCCAAGAAGAAAACTGAAAAAACTTTTCCCCAATGACTTTCCTACGAATCCTGCTCGCATGCTGCGAGCTTTGACTTCTCAAGATTGTCATTGATATTGTGTATATACTCAAGGCAAGCGTCGGGCAAGAGAGGCGCACTGTAGAGATAGCCTTGGAACAAGTCACAATCAAGCTCGCGGAGCTTTTCGGCGTGCTTTTCCGTCTCCACAAATTCCGCAATGCAGCGCATACTTCTGGCACGACAAAGCTTTGTGATTGTCGAAATAATGTCGGCGCAAATGGGATTTGTCAAAACATCCTTCACGATAGCGCCGTCAATTTTCACCACAGACACAGGGAACTTCCGCAAATACTTCAAGGAACTGTGACCCATGCCAAAGTCATCAATAGCCAAGGGGAAGCCGGAACTGTGCAAGTCCATAAGCGCCTTGCTCTCGTCGATACTCGACCCAAGCATGCGAGACTCTGTCACTTCAATTTCCACACTGCCCAAGGGAAGGTCGTGCATTGCCATAATATATTGCAATTGCTCCGCAAAGCTGTCTTCAAGCTGTGCGCCGGATACATTCACGGAAAGCACAATGTCATCAAAGCCTTCGTCCATCCACTGTTTCCGCAAGCGACACGCTTCATTAAATATCCATAAACCAAGGGGCTGAATGAGGCCGGACGCTTCCGCAAGCGCAATGGTGATAGGTGTTGCTATGTTGCCATAGGCTTTCGTGCGCCAACGCACCAAGGATTCCGCACTCACAACCTTGCCCGTGCGCGCGCATACTTGTGGCTGCAACATAAGATAGAAGCCTTCACCTGTTTTCAGGGAATGCTCCATTTCTACCACAAGACTGCGCGCAAGCGCTCCCGCATCATCATTATAATTGATGTATTGACGCGAGTCCGTAATGGTGGCTGTGGCTCTTTGCAGCAACGTGTCAAAGAGGGACGTAAACTGCTTCTCCTTCATGCGATTTCCAAAAAGCACAAAGGGGGTGTAGATTGCCATGCCAATCAACAGGTTGGCGCATTGCAACACGACAGCAGACATGGACTCTGTGGCAAGATAGCCGTTCATAAAAATGGGCGTTGTCCACTCCACGAGAACTGTTGTTTTTGGCACAAGACCCACAGCCATGCTGGCATAGCTCGTTAAAGTCATGACGATTGGTGTGACAAGAAAGGGAATTAACAAAATCGGATTTAATATAATGGGCGCCCCAAACAACAACACTTCATTGATATTAAAAATGCAAGGAATGAGGCAAAAAAACGCAAGCTTGCGATTGGCAGGCGTTTTTCCAAAAAACAACAGCGCACCCACAAGCGCAAGGCCTGTGCCTGCGCCTCCCATAAACACAAAGGCATCAAGGAAGGTGTCTGTCAAAATATGCGGAATTTCAACACCATTCATGGACGCAACCACATTGCTTGTCATGGCAGTATCATAGACGCCGTAGGCAAGGTCGCGCAACATATGCGCTCCATGAAAACCCATAAACCACAAAGCCTGCATAGAGAGCACATGGAACAAAGCCTGCTCTAAGCCGGTTGTGATGGTGCTAAAGGGCATCATGGAAAGCGAGTAAAGCAATTCGTATAAGTCTTTTCCCACAAAATGCGTGACAGCCTGCGACATCACAACGCACAAGATAACCGTCATAATCGCAGGGACAAAGGCATTAAATCCTTGCGTAATCACAAGCCCTGAGGCAGAGCCGGGCCAGTGGATGCGTAAGCTTTTGCAAGAAAAGAGCGCAAGAAATACTTTGACCACGGGAAAGCTGATAAATATAGCAGTAAAAAGCCCCGGCGTTCCCGACCAGAACTCCAGCGGACGTATACTTGCTGAGGGAACCATGCTAAAAAAAGCAGCAACAGCCACAAAACCAACCATATCCGAGCTGACATGCAGCTTTTGGTTTTTGTGATTGAATTGTGTGGCGAGATAATGCCCAATCCCGAAAGCCACAAGGGGCGATATAATAATCTGTGTCACCGAGACAAAGGGAGATATATAACTCTGCCAGTGCAGGCCGAGTGTGTCGGCCATGAATGTTCTATAGCCATCCAAAGGGAATGACATAAGCAATATTCCCAATGAATTAAGAAACAAAAAGGGGAGGATCAAGAAAAAAGCGGCACGTATGGCAGAAAGTGACGGCGCATGAGAAATCTGCTCGCCGAGGGCCATAAAATACCCAAAAACATTTGTAAGTGCTTTGGATTTTGCGTAGCGCAGCATACCACTTTGACTATATAGGCGAGCTTGTATTGAAAGGCGTGTACGAACCAGATGACACTTCGCCCGCACGGAGGAGTATACATTTCTAGGGTTGAAAAAACTTTTTTTGGGATTTATTAAACCCCTTCTCATACCAAATGCGCCAGTCTCAGAAAAGACCTCATTTTTCTGTATCATGCCTAAACCCGTTATGCAGCATAGCATATGCTGCTATATAGTAAAAACCTTATGCGCAACACTCTGATATATTGATTAAACACGAAAAACATTTCGCGCTCATACGTACTTTTCGACATTTTTATCGCGCCTGAGAGGAAGCTTAACACATCTAGAGTTTTTGTAAAGCTCAAAATACATAGTAATAAACAGCATTATTTTATATAGTTAGCCCAGCCCTTGACAAGGAAGTCCAGAGCCATTCCGCGGTGACTGCGCGCAAGCTTTTCATCCTTCGTAAGTTCAGCGGCACTCTTTCCACTTTGAAGGTCTAAAAAAATGGGGTCATATCCAAAGCCGTTTTCGCCGCGTGCACGTGGCAAAATTCGTCCTTCCCATGTGCCTCGTACTGTAAAATGAGTCCCGTCCGGCATGTATGCAGCCATACAGCAGACAAAGCGTGCACTGCGCTCGTCTTGCGCCTTGTCCTTGAGCGCAAGAAGGAGCTTGCGATTATTTCGCTGGTCCTTCGTTTCGTCCTGCAAGAAGGGAAGGTCGCCGGCATAACGCGCCGAATAAACTCCCGGTGCCCCGTGAAGGGCGTCTACTTCAAGGCCGGAGTCATCTGCCACGGCAACAAGACCCGTGGCAAGCGCCACATGGCGCGCTTTCAAAAGGGCATTTTCCTCAAATGTCGTGCCGGTCTCTTCAATATCATCTACGTCGGGAAAGCTTTCAAGTCCCAACACATGAAATTCGTGCTCACGCAGAGCGCCGGCCAGTTCGCGGATTTTACCCGCGTTGCGGGTCGCCAAAATAATTTTTTTCATAAAACATACATCCTTCACAAGTATACAGATGGAAATATAGGCTCTTTATGGCAAATATGTGTCATTAGTATATCGTCTTGCGCACAAATGACCTATATGTAATTTTTCAAGCAATAATGATGTCCTACGAGCAGAGCCACGGACAAAAAGCAAGCGCCTGTTTTGACCAAAGCTCCGTTTCCCCATGTAAGATGAGACCGCTTTCCCAACGCATATCTGTGGCGGCGCCCTTGCGCGCTTCTATGAGGATGCGAGAAGCACAGGCGCCTGCGCGGCTATGGACAGGCAAAAAACGCCTGAGACCAAAGCCCGCGTTTTGCAGTGTGTCACACAGTCTTAGGAGGTGCTGTGGGGGATAGATGAGGCAAAAATAGCCGTGATGCCGCAGCAGTGCGGCGGCGGCGTGAGAAAATTGGGAGAGGGTGTGCGGGTGTTGGTGGGTCGCTTGTCGTTTCCGGATGGAATCACTATGACGCCCGCTGTGTGCAGGATAGTAAGGCGGATTTGCCACAACCACATGTGCTTCTTGCGAAAGGTGCGCGCGCAACGCTTTTTTATGCTCTATATTCTCACAATACAAAGAGAGCCTTCCCGTAAGCCCGCGCCGCCGACATTCGTCGTGTGCGACATCAATGCTTTCTTGCTGTATGTCAAAACCTGCGCCGTGAACATCGGAATGGGGCTGGGCGAGGCAGAGGGCAATCGACGTAAAGGCCTGCCCGCAACCGAGTTCTACAAAGGAGGTATGAGGCTTTAAAAGGGGCAGTGCGAAGGCTGCCAGAAGGAGGGCGTCAGTGCCGGAGGCAAAGCCTTTGTTATGTGTGCTGTGCATAGAGTGCTGTCGTGTTCGGTCGGATGCAGGATTTTCTTGAGTGAAATCATGTGTTTTGAACGAGGAGAGAGCCTTACGAAAGCGCTCCCTCCTCGAGTATTACAGTTGTAGAATTAAGGTTTTTT
>CAYJGA010000024.1:0-11446 GCA_964369255.1 uncultured Desulfovibrionaceae bacterium | reverse complement strand
AAGCGATTTTTTGCATAATACGAAACGAATGCTGTCTTGTATTCGGCATCGAGCTTTCAAAAAAAACAAATTAAAATCTCGTAGTGCATCCCCGGAATGGCGTTGTGCATCTCTTGCCTTTTTTGTAGAGTGACAGTACAAGTACAGTGTTGGCGGTGAGTGCGTCAGCGTCGTTTATTATAAGAACAATTCAAACAGAATGGAAAGCGTATGTCAACATATACCATTGAAAATGCAGAAGTAAAGCCTTATTTTGACGTGGAACTCATTATGCGCACAGCGCAGGAAACCCGTGTGGGCGGCCACGCTATGGAGCGCATGACGCAGCTCTGGACAGCGTGGAGCAGTGAGTTACAGGCGCGTCTTATTGATACAGGTAAGGTAAAATATTTGGCTGTGTGGTTGCCGGAGACCGTAGAAGACGCCATCGACAAGGCGTGGGCAGACTCCCCCTCGCAGGCATACATGGATAACAGCGTCGCGCAGACACTCTGTATGGAAGCTGTCCATTCTGTGTTGCCACAAGTAGAAGAAGCAGGCTGTGCGCCTGCGCCTCGCCCCACAGACACGCTGCGCGCTGCGCTGCAAGAAATTGGCCTTCCTTATAAGGATGATGGCCCTGTGCTTTCGCGCCTGTACGGTGTCGTGACGCACTATCCTTTTAAGGGGGCGTGTGAAATCTGTTCGCTCCAGCGTGACTGTCCCAAGGGGCAAGGGCAAAGCGGCGCTGCCTCTGTGGTCTTGCCTGGGTACGAACGTGAACAGCTGTGACACAGGACAACTCACCGACACCCACGGGCGCACAGTGCGCTATTTGCGCCTGTCGGTGACGGATCGTTGCAATCTTCGATGTACGTATTGTCGTAGCAATATTCATGAAAAATTCATCAGTCATGAGCATGTGTTGCGCTACGAAGAGCTTTTGCGTCTTGTGGGCGTGGCGGTGGGGCTTGGGGTTCATAAAGTCCGCTTGACGGGCGGAGAACCATTTGCGCGTAAGGGGCTTATATCATTTATGGAAAGCCTGCATACGGCGCATCCGCATGTGGATATTCGCCTCACCACCAATGCCACCATGCTCCGTGAGCATGTGCCCGCGCTGTACGAGATGGGTGTGCGTACTGTGAATATCTCGCTGGATTCGTTTAATAAAGAGACTTTTGCTCGTGTGACGGGGCGCGACCTTCTCCACGAAGTGCGCGCTGCCATCGACGCATTGCTTGAGCGGGGTATCTTTGTGAAGCTCAACGCAGTAGCCATGCGTGGTGTGAATGATAAAGAATTGCAGTCTTTTGTGCATTTTTCCAGAGACCACAGGGCGGATGTGCGCCTTATTGAGTTTATGCCCATGGGGAGCGATACGCTGTGGAGCAGCCAAGTATTTTGGTCGGCGGAGGACATTGTCAACGAGGCCAAGAAGTACGCGACCTTAACGCCTTGTACGCGTGATGCGACGGCTTATACAGAACAGGGCACAACACAGGACGCGTCATATGACGGCCCTGCGCGTATGTTTCAAGTGGACGGCGGACGTGGGCGTTTTGGCGTCATCACACCCTTGTCTAATCATTTTTGCAATGCGTGTAACCGCTTACGCGTCACATCTGACGGTTTTTTGCGCACCTGTCTCTTTGCCGACAGCGAATGCGCTTTGCGCGGCATCCTGCGGCATCCTCGTATTGACGCGCAGCGAGGCGACGCCATGTTGCGGCATATTTTTTTGACAGCCACGCGCAGCAAGCCCCTCGGTTCCGTTCTCTTGAAGGCGCGGCAGGCCGTGGCTGTGGCAAAGAAAAATATGGTGTCCATTGGTGGCTAGTACCTTGTCTTTTCTAAAAGCTTCCTTTGTTTTAGTGCAATTCCCGTGGGAGTGAGGGACAACGCACCCACTTCGACATGCAATGCTTGGGGAGCATGTAGCTTATCTCCAGTCGAAGTGGGTGCGGGGCGCATTCTCTATGCTTGCCTCCGCTCCTGCCTTTCGTCCGAAGGACAGGTTTTTTGCTTTGTGCGTCAGCACGAAGCAAAAAGTGATCCTGCAACAGAAAAATGGAGTCCCTGTTAAGCGAACAAAAGATTCAAAGATATTCCCTCAAAATCTGCCGAACAATTCAGGCATCAGAGGGGGGCATACCCTCATTCAGTTCTTGAGGTCAAAATTTTTAAAGGCATTTTTTCCAACTCACCAAGGGCAATTGCTCCGTTTCCGTCGTTGTGTCGCCATATTTCGTTCGCTGCAAAAATCAAGGGACGTTCGTTCCTCACTCTAAAGCCCTTGACTTTTTCGCTTACTTCATATTCTGACACGTACGACGGCTCCGGGGGCAATTGACTGCGAGGTGATGGAAAAGCCCCCCCTGCCCCCTTGTTTGGTGAAGAGTCACGTAGAGAAAAAGCCCGCCGCCATCCGACAATTTTTGCGCCTTTCCTGTGCCCTTAATCGTGCGCAACATGGTGTCATTGAGCTTGTTCATGGTGTGCCTCTCCATTTTTCTTAATAATGTGAGTACCCCCTCGCTCTCTCTAAAACGACGATAACTGGCTGTGATGTCATGAGATGTATGTGGGGGTACGCATATTCACGAAATGCTATATACCCCCTAACGTACCCCCAGAATGCAGAGATGTCTAGGGGGTCAAAGAGACTACATGAGACACGAGAATTAGAAAAAAGTTAAGCCCCGCAAGGCTTTAGAGACCTTACGGGGCTATAAAATTTTTATCTTGGTGCCGAAAGGGAGACTCGAACTCCCATGCCCTTGCGAGCACTAGACCCTGAACCTAGCGTGTCTACCAATTCCACCATTTCGGCAACAGAAAATACTTTTAAGGCATCCCACCTTTAATTGCAAGTTTTTTTTCTGTTTTTTTTCTGACCAGTTGAAAGTAGAATTTCTTCTGCACCATCCACATGTAAGTGTCTGATTTATAGGATGAATTATCAACGCTCAGGAAAAACTGAACTTTAGTGCTTTTTACCATTATTCTATTCATGGCACATACAATTGTTAACGCACGCAACTTGTCGCGTAGTACAAGCCCCCTCCCAAGTAATAAATATCTTTGTGAGGCGCAGATGTGGACTCCGACGCACGCTGCGTTCTATGCCGTGACAATCTCCATCGTCACTGCTTTCTTCTCTGGCAAAATTCTCACTTATTTTCACGTAACAACGTCGTGGCTTTTGTGGGAGTTTTTATGTTTTTCTACTGGACTTTCAACTGTGTGAACTATAAAATCCAACGGAGATTTTTCATAGTGAAATGATTTTCAAATCTTACAATGTCTACAATCAAGCTTCCAACAAGGATTTAAGGAGTGAATATGCGGAAATTTTTTGCCCCCCTACTCGTTTTTATTTTTTGCCTCACAGGCATCAGCGCTTGTACAAATGAAGAGTCCAAAACTGCTATGCTCGACGTGAATACCATCATCACGAGCGGCGCACATGCCCAACAAGCAGGACAGCATATGGCAAAGGCTCAAGAAATTTATCAATATAATTTGACGGTGATTGAAAAGAAACTCAGCGCGTATGAGAACAAAGCGCAAGCGCAAGCTTATCTTGTAGAAGCAGCGCGACAGCTGCAGGCGCAACTCAACAATTCTAAAACCTTGGTGACGCAAGCGCTGCTCAACACGCTCAATGCTGTTGTCAACGAGCAAAAGCAGGTCTACGACCTGATTGTACAGAAAAGCGGAATACTTTACGTCAACGAGGGCACAGGCGGTGTGGCGGATAAGTTCAAAGCCATGCCAGAAGACATTACATCTAAGGTGCAAGCCCTTTATGATCGAGCGGAAGTGACCTTGCCTCCCTTGCCGAACATTGTTGAAACACCTAATCTGCCTGATGATTTAGGTGCCGATGCGCCCTTCCCGCCTGTTGAAAAAAAGGAAGACACTAACACTGACGCTGACGCAGAACGCTGATACGATAACCCCGCTCCCAAGGCGCACTAAGCACACCGCTCTCGTGGTGTCACAGTATTTGTGCGTCATAAACATCCTCCCCAAAAGCGGGGAGGATGTCAAAAAAAAGCAAACCAAATATAAATGCAGCCTTGACAAGAAGGCACAATTCCTTTATCCGAATCAAGACATCTGGAAATAAACCCTTTAAGGAGAATATATGAACCGCTTTACATGATGCTTTACGGACACACAGGTGGTGTTGTCACGCAGGTTTGCATGTGAAGCGAAGGCATATTGAGCACTGGCAAAAAGGATTTTTTGCGCCTGTGCGCAAGCGTCATACTGCATCCTGCTTTGAGAGCGGGATTTTTTATTTTAAATCCCCTCCGCTCTATAATATATAGCAGAACAATGAGGTATGACCATGTTCAAATCAAATCCCTTTGCCACGACCGGCGGCATTCTTTTTGTGGGTGTGTGTATCGGTCTTGTGGCGCTTGTGTTGCAAGCCATGGGCAATCCCGGCAATATGGGCGTGTGCGTCGTGTGCTTTGAGCGCGACACGGCTGGCGCTCTTGGTTTTCACCGTGCGGCTGTCGTGCAATATTTACGTCCCGAAATTGTTGGACTTATCCTTGGCTCCACCATTGCCGCCCTTATATTTGGTGATTTCAAATCTCGCGGTGGATCCTCCCCCGTCATACGCTTTATGCTTGGGGTGATTGCGGCCATTGGCGCCTTGGTCTTCCTTGGCTGCCCATGGCGTGCGGTGCTGCGCCTTGCCGGCGGCGACCTCAACGCCCTCATAGGTATAGCTGGCTTGGCTGTGGGTATTTTTCTTGGCGTGCAATTTTTCAAACGTGGATTCACCCTTGGCAGAGCAGAAAAGCAAAGCTCCATCACAGGCTACATCCTCCCACTTGTGGCTTTTACCTTTGTATTATTGCATATTTTCTTCCCACAAATCACAGGAGAACCTAAAAACTCCATTATCTTCTATTCTGTAAAAGGCCCCGGCGCCATGCACGCACCCGTGCTCATTTCTCTCGGCGGCGCTTTGCTTGTGGGTTTTTTGGCGCAACGCAGCCGTTTTTGCACCATGGGCGCCATTCGCGACCTCTTTTTGTTCCGCTATGCCCACCTTTTTCTTGGCGTGGCTGCCATGTTCATCACCGTACTTGCGGGCAATGCGCTTCTTGGAAATATCAATGTGGGCTTTGAAAACCAACCCATCGCGCATACAGACGGCCTCTGGAACTTTCTTGGCATGCTCACCGCCGGCTTTGCCTTTGCACTGGCCGGCGCATGCCCGGGTCGTCAGCTCTTTCTGAGTGGCGAAGGGGACAGTGACGCAGGCATTTTTGCTGTGGGTCTCTTGGTAGGCACGGCCATGGCACACAATTTTTTGACCGCCAGCAACGGCGCCGGCATAGGCACTTATGGAGCGCATGCCACGATTATAGGTTTTGTGTTTTGCTTGTTCATTGCCATAACCCACTGTAAAAAGGGAGCATAAAATGTCTACACCGCACGAAATTGATACACGAGGATTTTCTTGCCCAGAACCTGTTCTTATGGTACATCCCTACTTGAAAGGAACGGAGCCACTGCATGTACTTGTGGATGCAGAAGCCAGTAAGGAAAATATCACCCGCGCCGCCGAAAATAAAGGATGGCAAGTGACAGCTCTTCCCACAGGGCAAGGCGAACACCGTTTAGAACTGATTCTAAAACATACAGAATAAATGATAAAAAAAATATTTTCTCTTTTTACGAAAAAACAATCGGATGCAACACCTGCCGCTCCGCGGCAGGGCATCCTTGTTTTTTCGCACACGTCAGAAGTTATTAGTGCAGAAAACCTCCTGAAAGAACACGGCTTTTCCGTAGAAGTCAAGGGTCCGCCACCAGAACTGCACACAGGTTGCGACATGGTCATCGTCTTTGACCTTATGCTCGAACTCACCATCTACAGCGTCCTTGAGTCTCATGAGCTGACCCCCCTTGACATCGTCGCCCTGCACAGCACCGCGGGCGTGCTGGAACCTATCGACTTGTATCATGTCACAGACTACGGCGACTGGTTCATGGTGCGCGCTGCCAATATGAAAATTACTCTCGCAAAAAAGACGGGTGTCATCGTGAATATTTCCGGCGGTGGCTGTCCCGATGTTCCCTATCTTGCCTCGCGCTTACTCGATGCACATATCAATGAGGCTGAGGAACCGCGTTTGTATGGAAAAACCCTCTGTTCCTATGCGCTTCAAAAGGCCTTTGCAGAGGCAAAAAGATTATATGTAGAATACCGCAAGACGGAGAGGCTTTCATGAGTCAGACATCCACAACACAAACAGTCGGCACACAAGCCCCCCCATGTAATTGGCTCATATGCGGCATCGTTCCCGATGCCGACTTTCCCCTGTGTCTCGATACATGGAGCCTTGAACGCGACAGACGAGGGCATCTTTCCTTGCAAAGCGCCCAAGGGCGCACCCTCCCCATCCAACGCGGCACGACGTCCCTTATAGCAAGCACGCTCGTGGCCTTACATACCACACGCGCGGAAGCAGCTGCATCCTTCTCTCTTCCTTGCCTCTTAGTGGGGGATACGGGCACAGGCACAGGAAGTCGAGATTTGTACAGCCTGCTTGCAGAGAGCGTCCTTCAGCAGCGCCCATGGGATGGCGTGACATTCCACTATCTTTTTCCCGATGTGGATGGACATAATCGCGTCCTTATGGCGTGCGAAGCTTTGTCGCCAAAGCCCTTTCTCATCGCTGATGCCGGCTTTATGTACGTGGCAAAAATGAGCGGTTATGCTGATTTCTACGATGTTTTTACCCCAGACACAGGGGAAATGGCCTTTCTCGCGGATGAGCACGCACCCCACCCTTTCTACACACGCGGCTTTTTGCTCGCAGAAGAAACGGAAATCCCCGCACTCATTGAAAGGGCACGCCTACACAAAAACATGGCAATGCACCTGATTATTAAAGGGAAAACGGATTATATCGTGGACAAGGGACGCATCGTGTCCTATGTCAATGAACCGGATGTACCCTGCATGGAGGCCATCGGCGGGACAGGCGACTTAGTCACAGGCTTTGCCACAGCAGCCATGATTTTGCAAAAAGAACGCGTCCACGACATTCCAAATATCCCTAAAGCCTTGCATGACGCCGCGCAAAATGCTCGCCATGTTGCCCTCAAGGCACAGCCCACACCGGCAACCCATGTGGAGGAAATTTTGCGCAGCGCCCTTAACACTGCTGAGTAGGCTGTGAAGCCTTCCTTGGAGCAGGTGCCGCTGCTAAAAAGCGCACCATAAGTGATTGTCGATTGACTTCATATCATAATCATTTCAATGCGTTAGTTTTTCTCAAGGATACAAAAAAATACTTGACAACCTTTCCGCTGATTGCTACATAATCTGAAAAGAAAAACATTTAGGGTGCGTAGCCTTTCTGCGCAATGCATATATTTATTATATCTATTGGGGAATAAGCTAGGTGGCTTTTCCCCTTTTTTTTATTAAGAAAATCTAAGAGCGGAGGGGCTATGATGCGTGAATTGTTTCATTATGCATATTTTATGGATTTTGAAAATAGTGTAAGAGCGTTGGCGGTTATTGCCGCACACGAGGATTGGTGCTTTACCAGTGAAAACAAGAATTATTCGATTTTAAAAGCCTTTGTTGAGCATACGTTCAGAAGAATCAAGCATGAAAACAAAATTGCAGAGAGTTCGTGTCGCAAATTTTTCGCGTTCGATACAGGACTTTTCACCGAAAATTCAGAAGAAATCTACGCAGTTTTTACTCTGCACAAAAACCCTCCAGACGCAAACCTCAATCAACGATTTTTTAAAGCCTTCATGAAAAGAAGCGATGTTGACTTTATTCAAAAATTTGCTGAAACACCAAGAAGAGCAAATTATTTTAGCGATTTATCTGCATTCATATTTGACCACACGAGACCGGTCGAAGTCAACTATGATCATATTATAGATGAGAATATTGGGCGTCTACCACAGCAATTTCATGGCAACAAGGTTGTATTAAGCAATATGCTTAGCGGCGCCATCGAAAAAAGTAAAAAACTTGCGACCGTCGACTATAAAATAGCTGTCCCACAGTATCACAACCATCGCATCCAGCTCTTACTTCCGTTGTTTATATTAGGGGGCAATAATCCTGATGTGGCGTTGGTGCTTGACCCTATTCAAGAGAGCTACAGAGCATCCACTATTTTAACATTAAGAATGGCATACAATAACGCACGCTTGATTGTAAAACCGAACAGTTATTGGCTCTCACCAACAAAGGTTTGCTAGGACTGCCCCACATGTTAGCTATGGGAAAAAGCCTGAAGGAAGAACTTGCAAAGCGCAAAAAATCTATTGCACTGATGCGGTTTGAACACCTTTCCTAAATCATTGACACAGGAGCACACATGCACGAGTCAAGTCTTGTGGGCGGCATTATCCGCATCGCTGAAGAAGAAGCGCAAAAGCACAATGTAGCACGACTCACACGCATTGTTGTTTCAGTGGGACTTTTTACCTGCATCGACCCGCGTATGCTCCAAGAATGCTTTGCGATTATGGCGCAGAGCCATGTGCTATGCGATGCAGAACTGTGTGCGCATCGACGAGGGGCGCCTTGCCATTGCGAACAGTGCCACCACGATTTTGTCTTGCACGCGCGTCCTTTGTGTTGCCCTGTGTGCGGCGCTCATGATGTGAAATTTACCGATGGCTATGGCATCATAATCGAAAAAATCGAAGCTCAGAGTGTATGAATGAAGCGAGGACACTATGCTAGAACATATTGAAGTTATACCTGATAAATGCCGCGCGTGTCGCCGCTGTGAAGTGGCTTGCATTGCCGCTCACCACGGACTCAGCTTTAAGGAAGCCATGCAACATCGAGATGAGCTTGTGTCCCGCGTCCATGTGGTAAAAACACAAGGTTTTAAAACAACCGTCCGATGTCATCAGTGCGAACCTGCGCCGTGCGTCGCCATGTGCCCCACAGGCGCGCTGCAACAAGAAGCGAGCGGCGCCATAGTCATGCGCGTCCAGTTTTGCTCTTCGTGCAAGATGTGTATTTTTGTGTGTCCTTACGGTGCTATTTCCTTGGAATCCATCGGGATGCCCGGTGCGGACAATGAAACCATGGCGCAGAAAGCACGCCGCGAAGTGGCGGTGCGCTGCGACATGTGCGCAGGGTGGCGCCATAAAGAAGGAAAGAAAATAACAGCGTGTATGGAAGCCTGCCCCGTGCGCGCCCTTTCCATGGTGGAGCCGGACGGCAAGCGCATCCTCGCGCCAGAGAAAAAAAAGGCTAAATAACTTCACAGACACGGCATTCTCATTGTATGAACCATTCTCAAGAGTACTTGCCAAATACTTTTGAGAGTGTTTCACACAATGAAACTGCCGTGTGCTGTCGCATTCATGGTGCGCCTGTTATTGTAAACGGGGCACTGCTTTAATAACATCCATTTCTCGAACCATGGGGATACTTTCGAGTATTTCTGCTTGCTGCGCCAATGAATGCAGATTATTGCAAACTAATGTTAAAAATGAGGCTTTTTCTTCGGGAAACTCACAGGCCACTTGTTCTAATGCGCGTGCCAAATTATCTAAATCGTGACTAAGCATAAATGTCTCCTTTGTGAATGAAAGGTTGTTTCCTGTGAAGAGAATCTATGCGCCCCTCTGAATTTTGTCAATCAAAAATTTATTTTTTTTCTTAAAAATTTTTTCAAATTTATTTTCAATTTTTTATTGATTTTTATTTTACATTTTTGTATGTCATTATGTAATGTATGACTGTTGGAGGATATATGAATATTTTGCCGGACGCCACACGTCTTTTAGACGCCTTGCTACGTGCTTTAAATTTGACAAAGGATATTCAGCTTGCGGAATACTTGGGTGTTTCCGCGCAAGCTGTGTATCAAGCGCGTAAGAAGAACAAAGTGCCGGATGCTTGGCTCATACACGCGGCGCGGACGAGTCATATATCTGTTGCTGCCCTGCTTCGCGGTGAGGAGGATGTGCACGAAGCAACAGCGGGACGGGAAGCGCAGGCAAAACGGGAAACACCTACAGGACAGGAGTCACATGTAGGACAAGTAGCAAAAGAAAGCTCTGGCGTGTTCGACAATGATGCGGATGACGAGAACAACTTTTCCTTTGAATTTGTTACAGTGCCCTTGGTGGCAGCGCAGCTTTCTGCGGGCGGCGGCAGTCTTGAAACGGAAAGCACTGTTATCCATCGCATGGCTTTTCGCCGCTCATGGCTGACGCGTAAGGGAAATCCGGATGATATGGTGCTCATGCGCGCCCATGGGGACAGTATGGAGCCGTATATACAGCATAGTGACTTGATGCTTGTGGATACAGGCAAGAAAAGTGTCATTCCTTATACAGTGTTTGCTGTGGGCGTGGATGATGGTATCTATGTAAAAATGCTTGAAACTCTTCCCGGTCAAAAGTTAGTGCTCAGGAGCTTTAACGAAAATTATGCGCCCATAGAAATAGATATGCGCGGCGACCTTGCCGACTCTGTGCGTATTATTGGAAAAGTGTTGTGGTGGTGTCATGAAGCATAGTGTTTTTGAAAAACGAAAAAGTGTGTGCGAAAATGGTGTGTGGCAGTAGAAAATGGCGCGTGGGAAGTGGGAAGTAAAAATTGTGGAAGGAGAACGAAAAATGTTTGCAAATGGGTATTTTTCGACCAGTTTTCTCATGGCATATATGTTTTTATTTCTCATTTCCCACATTCCATTTTCGCGCGAGCATGCTTCATTGCTCCACGACTACTGTTTGCGCGGTGCGTGTGAAGCAGGGCTGTGGTTTTAAGAAAAAAGAGGCGTGCAATGAAATGGTTTACTCACCAAGCTGTGGCGATGTCGGCGGCAGTGGCTGCCCAGATGCCACCTATGGCTCTTGGGACAGTCTTTGTGGGGGCAGTGCTGCCAGATATAATTGACCAGCGCATTGCTGCTTTGACTCGCAACCCGCAAAAGACGTTTCAGTGCATTCATCGTGGCGCAAGCCATTGGTATGGTTGGTATCTCGTGTGTTTTTTGTTCGGACTCTGGGGCACATACGCAGATGTGCCCGCCTTTATGGGGACGAAGGGCGTGCGTGACAATCTCCTTCTTCTTTGCCTCGGGTTAGGATTTGGCGGCCTTGCACACATCGTGCTTGATATGCTCACCCCTATGGGCGTTCCTCTTTTACCCTTTGTGAGGCGAAAGCGCCTTGTGTTACCTGTGTGTGCCACAGGCAGTCTGGGAGAGTATATTTTTCTTGGTGTGACGTTGTGCGTGCTTTTTCTTTATGTGAGTGCATTTCGCTAGAGCAGTTCCAACTTGACTCTTCCAATTCACGCGAAGATAACTATTCAAAATTATAAAGCAATAAACAACGCAGAACAGGAAAAGTCAAGCCTAAACAGCTCTAGTACTTTGTCATTCCTAAAAGCTTATTTATATGTTCTTTTGTTAATCTCATTCGT
>CAYJGA010000023.1:0-11487 GCA_964369255.1 uncultured Desulfovibrionaceae bacterium | reverse complement strand
CCCTTATAAGTAATCTCAGCCATGCTTGTCCTCCTTGGACATAATCTTCGCGTCATCACCAATGGAAACCACTGGTCTCAACCTTTTTCATGTTACACCAAATTCGCGGAACACCCTAGAAAATGCTCGCGCGCCACAACTCACGTTGGTTTGCCTCAAACAAAATATGATGTGTAAGTCTGTGCATTCACACTACGTGGCATAATCTGCCACACTTTTCTGAAGATAGCAAGTCGCTTGCACAAGTTTTTTTTCGCACAAGGGAGGCATCAAGAAGCCTCGCCATCTAAAGCATGCCATATTTTTACACAAAATAAAATCGCTCGCAACATATTTTTATACGGAATATAAAAATCCGTGTTGCACTTTCAGCTCATCAATAAGGGCAGAAAGCTTATCTTCTGAGGGCATGGGGCGGATACGCACAAAAACGCGACGTCCGTCACCAATCCCCTCGTTATGAGACAGAACAGATATAATACTTGCTTCGTGGGTGCGCAAGGTGTCAAACATGTCACGCATATTTCCCCGCTGATCGGGCAATTCAAAAGCAAGCACTGTGCCGCCCTGACGGGCGCCTGTAATATTTATCAATACCTTAAAAATATCGTGGTCGGTTATAATGCCCACAAGCCTGTCGTCTTCCGTCACAGGCAAGCCGCCAAAGCCCTTTTCTTCCATGAGCATGGCCACTTTTTCCACCGTATCGCCCGGCGATACACACGCAGGCTTGACGGTCATAATTTCTTTCACCTTTAATTCAGACAAAAGATACTGCAATTCATGGACTTCTAAGGTTGTGGCCTTTGAGGGAAGAGCCGCCTTCACATCTCTATCCGACACGATGCCCACCACATTACGCTGCGTATCCAACACAGGAAGTCTACGAATGTCATGATCCTGCATAAGCTTATTGGCTTTATTTACGGAAGTTTCGGGCGTAACAGTAATGACATCCTTTGTCATCCAAGAACTAATCAGCATGCTTCCTCCTTAAAATTGCGTGTTGCAAGAACAATATGTGGACATATGTGGACACTTATTCATTCGACCCTTACCACAGGTAAAAACAAGAATCAAGTGATGAAGTCATAATTTTTTTCATTCCAAAACACAAACGCTGTCATCAAGAAAAAAAAGCTCCCGCCCATCCATGTGAAAAAGATGTAACTTCAATGGCTTACCAAGAAAATTTCGTGCATTTTCTGCGGCCTTGCGCATGATGTTTTCTATGACGCGTAAAGCTCTCTCGTGAGCCAACAAGCATTCCAGCGCGTGGTGCGCGCTGACGCACGTCCCAATTTCCGGCGCATCTACCCCCTCCTCTTCGCACCAGCGCGCCAAGGTCGCAAAGCAGAGCGTCGTCTTGTGTGCATGCGTATTCCCATGCCCTTGAGCGAGTTTCAGCAGCTTCCCGAAAAAACACCCCCAAACCACATGGGCAAAACCATAGCGCCCGGCCTCATTCAAGGAAAACTCCACAAAATCGGCGACCTGCACAGCCCCCTGCGCTGAAATATGCGGATACCTCGCCAACAAAAGCTTTTCTGAACGTCGACCCGTCGACAGGCATACAGTGCTGCACCCCGTGGCATGGGCGACGCCCAAGGCCTGCGCAATGCTCGCTTGCCACGCCTCGTGGCTATAGGGGCGCACGGTGCCGTGCGTCCCCAAAATAGAAATCCCCCCCAGAATGCCAAGGCGTGCATTCAATGTGCGCCGCGCCACCTCCACTCCCTTGGGTACAAAAATACAGACATCCACGCCACCGTCATAAGAACAGCGTCCTAGAATACGACGCAGGCCGGCGCATATTTGGCGCCTCGGCGCAGGGTTAATAGCAGCCTCGCCCACGGGCAGGGGCAAGCCGGGAAGCGTAAAGCGCCCTACTCCCTCGCCGCCGTCAATATGAATATCCTTGTGCTCTTGTGTCAGTGTGACTTTGGCGTGGATGGTGAGTTTGTGGGTGACATCGGGGTCGTCGCCCCCGTCTTTCTGCACAAAGGCCGAGGCACTCACACTGTCATGCTGTGTGACGGCGCCGATGGGAATAGGCAAATCAGCGTCAAGGCATGCGACATTACCAAACCCTTCGCTCTTCTTGAGGCCTTCGCTATTTTCCGCCGGCGGCATGGGCACTCTCACACACGACGGGGCATCGTCGCCGAGCAAGACGCTCAAGGCCGCCATAGCAGCGGCGGTGGCGGCTGTGCCTGTGGTGAAACCTTCGCGCAGCGCTTTCTGTTTTGTTGTTGTCATATGTTACGTATCGGCCTTGTCAAGAGTCTTTGTAGTATTGGTATCAGGCACAGGCACAGGCGCAGTCGCAGTCGCAGGCACAGGCGCAGGAGCACTCGCACTCGCAGGCGTCGCACTCACCGCGCACAGGGGCAAAACCCCCTTGAGGTAGCGCTGATATTTATCAAGATACAAGGAAAGCGCCCCGGCGAAGTTTCGCCCTGTCATGCCATCCACAAAGAGCTGACTCACTTCGCGCTCTTGCAAAAGTACCAACTGAAAGCGCCCTATAATGACCCTTTCCTCCTTACTCATTCTCTGGAGTAGGCGGCGGAAAACATCCTGTCCGCGGGGACGATAAAGCCACAGGTACATAAGGTCGAGGGCGTTGATGATAATGGCAATCTTCAGTTCCTTGTGCTGGTCACCCAAGCGCTTCAGGAGCTGACGCGGCTTGCTCAAAAGTGCCACAATGTTTTCCTCGGGGAACAGAAGCTCCAGCTGCGAATACGTCTGTAATATCTGCTGGAGCTTCCCCTCATAGTCCCAGTAACGCACACGACGGTTTGCGCTTCTGTCAGCATGCCCTTCGATGACGCCCGCCACAGTATCCGACGCCATCTTTGAAATAATAGCCGCGCTTGTTTGCATGATGACTTGCGGGTTTACAACATTAAAGAGCTGTAATGCTTCAAGAATGAGTGCATTATAAAGCATGGAAAGCGGAATGGCAAGGGCACTGCGGAAGAGGTTGCCTATAATCGCCTCCTTGGGCAGTCCGCGTATAAAATTGTGCCATGAAATATAGAGACCATTCACAATGGACATGGTCGTGTACACTAAAATAGTCTGTTCTGCCACAGTATAGCCAAGGTTTTTCTCAAGAAGCCAAATGCGTACCCCCCATTCCAGCAAGGGCACAGAAAAACCTGTATACATCAGGGAGTCGCATAATCGCGACCAGCTCACATAATCCTTCCAGCGCAGCAGCGTTGAGCGCCCTCCGCCTGCCATGACTGCTTGCAAAATATTGCGACCGCCTGTGATGGCAAACCATATGACAGGACCAAACCACGCCAAGAACCACCATGACTGCGTATATTGAAAAGCGATGGACGCAGGTATAAAGCCCGCCAATACCTTGAGCACATTTGCCACACGCGTATTCAAATAAGCAAAGCGCTTTGTGCTTTCTTGCGCGCGCGCGGCTTTGCAGCGCGCGGCCTCTGCGATACACGCCGCCGGGCTGAGGAGTGAGACATTTGATTGCTTTTTATGGGTATCGTCCGCGTGGAAAGTGCATATGGACGAATGCGTATGCCATGTCTGCTCCTTACGATAGCCATAATACTTTGACCATGGCAAAAGGCGCAAGAAACGCGTTAACAGGCTTTTTTGAGGAACAAGCCGCTGCGGACTGTAGCGCACTTGATAGTGCACTTCTATGTGTAAAGGGATATGGTCTGCGACGTGGACGGCGTCGCCGTCGGTGTGCCACGCATCGAGAGTGCTTTGCGCTTGTGCGGGTAAGGTGTCCGGAATAACAAGGCCCATATCCCTCTGCGCGTCCACGGAGCTTGCGGCATCCGTACCCATGCGCGTGCGCAAGGGTTGCTTTGCATAAAAGTTCTTCATCGTGCGAATATTTTGTAAAATCTCACGCAAGAGCGCACAGCGTTCCGCCTTGCGCGGCGCCCCCTCTTCGGCTTCCACAGCATCCAACATATTTAAAACAAAATATTTCAGACGCGGCAAGCTTGTCCCATTCAATAAATGTAACAACTCTGTAATTTCTGAAAGATGCGACAGCCTGCCTTCTTCCCACGCTTGAAAATTGAATATTTCCAAATGTGTTATTAAACCTTTGCAATGCCAAAGAAGCTCGAGCACATCCTCGGCGGTCAAGTTTGTGAGATGCAAAATCAGGAACGATGCGCTGTGCAGACTGCTGAGCCAGTCCAAGAGTGCCACGGGGGACAGTGTCATGAGCTGTGGGCAAGGGGTCTGCTCCTGCCCCTGCTCCTGCTTGCCTGCCTGTTCCGGCGCACTTCCAAGGCAGCGCTCCTGTGCCCATCGTGCCCAGAAAGAGTCCGCACTTTTTGCGTGTAATTGCTCTGCAACAGCCGTGAGCGTCGCCCATTCTGCGGGGAGCACAGCAAGAGGAACATGCTTTTGAATATGCTCAAAAACGCATGTACTGAGATGGGGCGGCGTGGCTTGTCCTGTGCCGACATAGTGGACAAAGTCCTCTTTTGCGAGGGGAGGCAGGGACGTTTTTGCAGGAAGACACTGCAAAAGAGCCGGCCTGTGGCATTCATTCCAATGCTCCAGCGCTCGATACACAGCGCGGGCGCGAAAAGCGGAAACCTCCCGCCCCAAGTTCATAAGATGACGCGTGGGCGCCTCATCCAAAAAATGCAAGAAGCTCTCTGTATCCGGAAAATCGCGGGCAGTCCACACAACTTGAATATATTTGCCACCATAGGGCACAGTAAACTCTAAGCCAATGAGCACATCCACACCCATGATTTCAGCAGCCTGCAACACTTCGTGGGCAATATGCGGTTCTATGTAATTATAATAAATGATGGTCATGTGGCGGATGCCCTTAATCCACGCGTCCATGATGAGTTGTGTGGGGTTTTTGCGCCCCTTCGTGTTGGCGTCGTGGACATGATGGTCAAAGGCAAGCTGACTCCAGTCCTCCGGCATTTCCACAAGACCGTAGCGCTTGAGCTGTTCGCGCACGACACGAGGGGAGCCATTGGCGGCGCGGCGAAAATCATGAGCGAGGGCGAGTTGCTGCGGCACATTTCCGTGTGAACGCACAATATCCTTCATAATTTGAATGAGCACTCGTGCAGTATTACGACGGAAAAGTGTTTTTGCGCTGTTAAAGACTTCGTCATAGAGGGTGCGTAAAGCGCTGAGTCTTCTGTAGGAGCCAAGTCTTTGTGCGGCGCTGGTGTCATCTACGTCCGCATGTCCAAGGCTCGTAAGTAAGCGCGCCACCGCGTGCGCCACACGCATTTCATGGGAGAGCATAAGTGTTTTTATGCCGTGCGGGTGCAAGTTGGCATCAAAGATACGCTCCGTCGTGGAACTTTCCTTTTGCGTCAGAATTTTACTCACTAAGGTGATAAGCGCATAGTCTTGTTTGTCGAAAAACAACTTGTCTAACATGGCTTGCCCCCTGTTGGTTGAAAGGCGGACATTCAAGAGTAGATACTGTTTCAGGCAATCACGTCCAATGTATACATCTAATGCCCCTCCTTGCCACATACCAAGCCATCGCACGTTTGACAAGAAAAAAATTTAATTTTGTTTTTTTGAAAGGGGTTTGGCGCTTCTTAATGACACATACTTCCTTTTCTAAGAGTTTTTTTACATTCTCTGACCTGACAATCGCCCGCCTCACTTTCTTCCCCTTTTTCTTTCTGGCAAAATTCTCAATTATTTTCACGCCATAATGACGCGCCCTGCGTGCAGTATCTTCTCTTTTTTTAGCTTTTTCTTTTTTTAATATTGACAATCATTTTCAATTTCTATATATTCTCATCAAGACAAAGGTTTATTCAAGAGCATTTTACAAAAAGGAATTGAAATGATAAAGAAAAAATATACACATGGCAAGGGCGATACATATACTGAAGGCGCACAGCAATGGGAAAGCGCGGGCGCTAATGCATGCAGTAAGTGCGCAAAAAAATGTGCGTGCGCCTCATGCCCACTCCGTGTCTTGGTGGTGGGTGGTATCGAGCGCATGGAATCTCGCTATCGTGAGCTTGTGGAAGGCAAGGGACATATTTTTGAATACCACGCAGGCCATCAGCGTAAGGGGGGTAACAAGCTTGACAACTGTCTTTTACGCGCGGACGTGGTGCTGTGTCCTGTGAATTGCAACAGCCACACAGCGTGTCTACAAGTAAAAAAATTATGCAAAAAATACGGAAAGAACTTGCACATGATGCGCAATTTCAGCCTGACAGCCTTGGGCAGCGCCATAGAAACATTGCCAATGGAAGGTTCAAAAGTTTCGTAGAATTGGATTGGTGTCATTGATTTTTCTCCGGTCTGCAATGACATTTTGATGGTGTTCAACAAAAGCTTCGCGGGGCTTTCTTCATAGGCGTGTGTGCGGCGCTGTGAATGTGCATGAAAAAATAGCAGAAAAAATGCTGGACAGGTGAAGCATTAAGAGCTATTTGGAAAGCAGTGTTCATTTTATGAAGGAGATTATCATGGCGCACAAAAAAATTGAGCGTAAGAAAGAATTGGACCGTCGCCGCAAACGTCGCGCCGAGCGACTGAAGCAACGCGTCCGTGAAGCAAAGGCCGCGAAATAATTTTTCGCCCCTTTTCACATAAGTGAAGTCAAGTTTTTTTATCATGTCTTTACGACAGAGCAATGCGCAGGTCCAAAAATTTCAGAAATTTTCTCAGAAATTTTTCTCAGAAGTTTTCCTCAGAAGTTTTCCGTGGACTTGCGCGTTTCTTTTGTTGTACATAGCACAGTTCATCATCAGCCTTTTTGTTAGGAATTGTCATGCCTATTTATGAGTATCAATGCCCTCAGTGCCACGCTGTCTTTGAAGAGTGGCTCACCGTCCGTGATGCGGGCGAAAAAAACACCGCGCCCTGTCCTCACTGCGAAACTGTTTCGCCGCACATTATCTCCAATACGGCCTTTGTCCTTAAGGGCGGCGGCTGGTATGTGACAGAATACGGGAACAGAAAAAATTCCACGCAAGACAGTGGGCAAGCCGCAGCGCAAAACGCCGAACAGGCTTCCGAAAAGGGCGCACAGTCCGACACGACGAAGGCGTCCGAAAAGGAATCCGCGTCATCGTCAAGCACTTGCGACAACACTTCTACAGGCACTTCCGCAAAAAGTGACAACGCCAAAACGCCGTCCTCCGGAGGCTCGTCGACACAGGCCGCTTCACAAGGTGCGCCTTTGTCCTCCACAAAAAACACTGCCACCACAAACGCGGCGGCATCATAAAAATATACGAGGGAGAACTTGCCATGATTGAAAGATACAGTCGTCCAGACATGAGTGCCCTGTGGACATTAGAAAACAGATACGCTGCGTGGTTGAAAGTGGAACTTGCTGTGTGTGAAGCATGGCATGAGCTTGGACGCATCCCCGCTGATGCCATGGGTACAATCCGCAAAAAAGCGCGTTTTGATGTGGATCGTATTCTTGAAATTGAAGAAACGACGCGCCACGATGTCATCGCCTTCTTGACATCTGTGGAAGAAAATGTCGGCTCTGATGCGCGATACATCCACCTTGGCTGTACCTCGTCGGATATTGTAGACACGGCAAACGCCGTCTTGCTGACGCAAGCCGGCAATATGATTAGCGAAGGCATCGAAGAACTTTTAAAGAGCCTGCGCCGCTTGGCCTTAGAGTGGAAGGGCACCATGTGCATGGGGCGCACCCATGGCATTCATGCAGAACCCACAAGCTTTGGCCTCAAAATGGCAGGATTTTATACAGAATTTTCGCGCCATCTGGAAAGAGTGCGCCTTGCGACAGAGAACATCCGCGTGGGGAAATTATCCGGCGCGGTGGGTACCTATGCCTTCTTAAGTCCGGAAATAGAGGCGCGAACCATGAAGCATCTGGAATTGCAAGTCGACCCGCACTCGACGCAAATTGTCCAGCGCGACAGATATGCACAATTTTTCACCGCTCTTGGCATCATGGGCGGCGGCATAGAGCGCCTTTGCGTAGAACTGCGCCATTTGCAACGCACAGAAGTGGGCGAAGTGGAAGAAGGATTCAGAAAGGGACAAAAAGGCTCTTCTGCCATGCCACATAAGAAAAACCCCATTTCTCCCGAAAATATGACAGGACTCTCGCGCCTGTTACGCACAAATGCCTTGGCAGCCATGGAAAATCAAGCCCTGTGGCACGAGCGCGACATCAGCCATTCCTCTGTGGAGCGCGTCATCATGCCAGACTCCACCATCCTCGCGGACTACATCTTGCATCGCTTGGCAGGCTTGCTGAACAACCTTGTGGTGAAACCTCAAAAGATGCAGGAAAATATCAAGCGTTCCTTTGGTCTTTTCTTCTCTCAACGAGTGCTCACAAGCCTTATTGGCACGGGACTTCCCCGTCAAAAAGCTTACGAAATGGTGCAGCGTGCGGCTATGAACAGCTTTGAAAATCGTTTGCCCTTTTCAGATGTCGTTCACGCGGACACAGAAATTCTCGCGCATTTGGACAGAACAGCACTTGCGGAAATCTTTGATATAGGCTATTATTTGAAGCATGAGGAAGAGATTTTTGCACGCATTTTTTAAGATGCGCCGGCACACTCGATGACGCGATGCCAGTGCATGGCGTGCTGAAACCTAAGTAATTATTTGATATATTTACAAAAAACTATTATTTGATCATTTATTATAGTGAGGACTGTCCATGCTTGAACTCAAACGTCGCCTTGCCCGTATTCTCTTAGAGAAATCCTACAGAGAAGGGGATTTTGTTTTATCGTCCGGTCGCCGCAGTGATTACTACTTTGACTGTCGTGTCACGGCTCTACACCCGGAAGGTTCGTGGCTTATAGGCACACTTTTTTCTGATCTTCTTTCCTCCGTGGATGTGAAGGGAGTGGCAGGCATGAGTCTTGGCGCAGACCCCTTAGTATCTGCAACGACAGTCATTTCTCACCAGCAAAATCGTCCCCTTGCGGGGCTTTTGGTGCGCAAGCAGGCGAAGGCTCACGGAACCGGTCAGTATGTGGAAGGGATGGGCAATTTTCAAAGTGGAGACCCTGTGGCCATGCTTGAGGATGTGGTGACGACGGGCGGTTCCTTACTGACGGCCTGTGAACGTATCGAGGCTGTAGGTCTGCGCATTGTCACTGTGTGCACCATTCTTGACCGCGGGGAAGGTGGACGAGAGGCTCTCAAAGAAGCGGGTTACGACCTTGTTTCTCTCTTTACCCGCGAAGAACTTGTGCGTTTAGGGCAAGAGTGAGTGTGGTCAACGAGGCGTGTATCAGGTGCTTAAATATTTGTTCGTCAATATATTGCTGGCGCAGATAATGCGCTGCGCCAGTATTTTTTTTGCACCGCAAAAGGGGCATCTTGGGGTGCGTCTTTCTGCGTGTGCTTTTTTTGTTTGCACCATGTTGCTTATGGTGCCTTCTGCCTTTGCGCAAGCTGTGCCTCGACTTGCGTGGGAGCCACGCATTGTTGATGCGGCCTTGCCGGAGCGTCTCGTTGCAGTGGACAAAGACCAACAGCAATTCTATCTCTTTGAGAAGAAAAGCCCCCTTAAACTCACATTGAATTATCCCTGTACCACGGGTCAAGTGGAGGGCGATAAGCAAAAAATCAATGATAAGCGCACGCCCGAAGGTGTCTATTTTGTAGAGTACAAAATTTCGAGCGGGCTTGATTTTAAAGAATATGGTGGCATCGCTTATACGCTGAACTATCCCAATCCTGTGGATAAATTACGCGGCAAGACGGGCTATGGAATATGGATTCACAGTAAGGGCGAGGCCATTGAACCGCGCATTACCCGTGGTTGCATCGCAATAGATTTGGACAACATAGCAGAAGTTGGCCCCATGCTCACCCCGGGTACGCCGGTGCTTGTGGCAGAAAACCTTGCTGCGAAAAATGTTGCCTCGGAACATATTGCTGAGAAAGCGCTTCTTGCGGATAAGGACACGGACGACGCGGCTATTGCGCGCCATTTGCGTTTGCGCATGGAGCAATGGACGCGTGCGTGGGCGAGTCGTTCTGAAGATTTTTTTGATTTTTACAATCAATCCGCATACACTCGCGCCATGCCAGAAAGCTTTCAAGCTTTTCGCGCGAACAAGGAAAGATTATTTAAACTCCTGAAATGGATAAATATTTTCAACAGAGAAGTGTACGTTTTGGAAGGGCCGGGCTATTGGGTTACATGGTCTGAACAATTCTATCGTGCCCCCAACCTTTCCACAGAGGGAATCCGGCGCTTGTATTGGCAGCGTGGGAAGGATGAGCAATTCCGTATTGTGGGCATGGAGTGGATTCCGCGCAATGTGGGCATGCAAGCAGCGTATGAAAAGGGTCAGCTTGTTGCAAAGACAGAAAACTTTGCCACCGACGCCGCAGCTCTGTCGCCGTCCAAGCCTGAAGGCATGGACGATCCCGTACAGGGGGAGAAGCCTCTTCTTCCGCCTCTTTTGATGCCAGAGCAGGCACAGCCCGACACCTTGGCTGGCACTTTGCCCAATATCTTGCCCGACACCTTGCCCGATACCTTACCTGGCACGCCGCCCGCGTCCATAAAGGAGGCTGCCCCTGTCCCAGCTCCCTCTGCAGGCCACACGACAGTTGCACAGCTCACACAAAAAAGCCCCTCCTTCGCACAAGCCAGCGTGAATGTATCGGAAGTCCAGCGTAAGGCTTTACAGAAAAAAGTACTTTCATGGGCAGGCGCATGGCAGAAGTTGCAAATCAAAGAACTTTTGGCATTCTACGATGCAAAAAATTATGGCTCTGTGCAAGGCCTCGCCCACAAGGAAAGCTACGCGACCTTAAAATCGGAGCTGACACGACGCTTACATGTGCCATGGGTAGAGATAATGCAAAATCCCGCGCGCGTGGAGCGACACGGAGACTATTTTGTCACACGATTTAATCAATGGGTCTATACTCCCGGCAAGATGCCCGTAGAAGGCGAACGTGTTCTCTATTGGCGCTCGCTCAAAAGCAGCGACGAGGTCGAAGATTGGCGTATAGTTGCCAGTCGTTGGCAAGAGAAGAGCCTTGATATGAGTGTGCTTTACTTGGAAAAAGTAAGTGGTTCCGTCATGTCATGGGTGGAGGATTGGCGCAAGGATTGGCTAGCAGCAAATATTGATAAGTATGCCGCTCACTATGCTCCCCATGCGCGTCAGGGTGCGCGCACAAAGACTGCCATGGTGCGCCAAAAATCAGACCTTTGGAAGACTGCTGCGCCTGCCATTGTACAGCTCAATGGCATTCGTGTGCAGCTTGACAAGGACGGCGTTCGTGTTGATATGACACAAGTCTATGAAGATAAGCTCGGCCGCGGCGATAAAGGCGTAAAAACGCTTATTTTGCAGCCACATAGCAAGGGTCCGGGACAAAGGGCGTGGCGCATTGTTCGCGAGGAGTGGGAAGCCCAGTAGCACTTTGTTTTATGTTGCTTGAGAGATTTTTTTGAAGGGGGTTTGGGGGAAAGCTTTTTTTGTTTTTTATTTTTTT
>CAYJGA010000022.1:0-11659 GCA_964369255.1 uncultured Desulfovibrionaceae bacterium | reverse complement strand
TAGGACAGATTTTGTAGAGTGACAGCGTTTTCCGTACTAAAAACAAGTAGTAACCATATAATTTTGCATGACAAATATCGCATTCCAACAATATTATAAAGATGTAGTAAAAAGCATAGACAATTTTACGCGAACACTGTATTAGTATCTCCAGCTAAACATGCGCGCTTCTTACAAAGAGGCAATGCATCGTAGCAATCAAGAATGACGCTTGACAGGCGGCGAAAGGAGCATTCATGTCGGACACCTCTAAAAATCCTATGGTCTTAATAGAAACATCTTCAGGAGACATACTTGTAGAGCTTTTTCCTGAAGCAGCACCTAAGACTGTGGAGAATTTTTTATCCTATGTAGATAGTGATTTTTATGAAAATACGATTTTCCACCGTGTTATTCCAGACTTTATGATTCAAGGCGGTGGCCTTGGTGTTCGTATGGATGAAAAGCCAACAGGGACACCCGTCGAGAATGAAGCGCTCAACGGCCTAAGAAACGAAAAGGGCACACTGGCTATGGCGCGCACCATGGATCCTCACAGCGCCACTGCACAGTTCTTCATCAACCTCGTGGACAATGACTTCTTAAACCACAGCACACCCACAACCTTGCAGGGCTGGGGCTACTGTGTGTTTGGAAAGGTTGTTGAGGGCATGGACACGGTTGAGAAAATCGCCAAGCTCAAGACAAAGACCGTCAACGAATACGAAGATGTTCCGGTAGACATGGTTGTCATTACTGGAGCAAGTCGTTTTGAATAGCCTGAAAGGCGCGCAGAGTGCTGCCCCTTGTGTTCTCAGCGCCGCTTAACATTCTGAAAATACAGAAAGAAAATAAAATTTAAAAAATATGAAAAAAAGGCTTGCCAAGGCGGGCGTTTTTCGATAAAACCCATTCTCGCTGCTTTTGAGTGGCACTGTGGCAAGGTAGCTCAGTTGGTCAGAGCATACGGTTCATACCCGTAGGGTCGGAAGTTCAAATCTTCTCCTTGCTACCACATAAAATTCTCTAAGCCCCGCGAAGCTGTAAAAGCATTGCGGGGCTTATTTTTTCCTGTCAACAAACGCATGCGTATCCTTTCATTTGCAACACATCATTCTAATGCTTTTTGGAGCGTAGCGAGCTTGCTGCACAATGCTGTCTACACACCGCATTGCGTTCGGGCGTGCATCCGCACCAAGGTCACTCGCACTTTTGAGAGCTTATTACTGCTATCTCAATATTTACAACTGCAATACTAGGGGCTGTTTCTAAATTAACGCTTTTGCATTTTGCCACTCTGCTAAAGATAACTAACAGACTCTTCTGCATAAAAAACAAAACATCTTTTCCCTCTTTCATTCGTAAGCGCCGATTGTTTAGCTAAATAGATGGTTTTTTTGAAGGGGGCCTGCCCAGCGGGTGCCGAAGGCATAGCCGTTAGGCGAGGAACGAGCCTTACGGCTACAGAGAGCAGAGATGTTTGGGGGGAAAGCTTTTTTTCCTAAAAAAAGTTTCCCCCCAAGAAAAAAACTTAAACAAAAAATAAAAAAAGCTTTCCCACAAACCCCTTTAAGGGGTGGCCTGCTTGCGTTTAACGCCTATAATGTTTGGCAAAGCCACACTGACACTTCCTGTAAATATTTCTGCAGGATGACTCCCCCCCCAAAATGTAAGCCCCGCATCAAGACGCAAAACAAGACCGGCCTGCACTCCACCCTCTACATACATAACTGTCACAATATCAATAGGGTGATGAAGCAGTGTGCGTGCGAAGTCATGGGCAGATATGGGGGGAACGCAATGCAAGAAGAGGATGCGCCCCTTCGTGTCACTGCCCACAGCGGCGATGGAATGGGTGCGTCCGCCGGCAGACCAAAGAATGTTCCCTGTAGAGCTTATAAGCCTATAATTTTGCACCACAGTATTGTACGCGGCAAGGGTTTGTTGCCAGTTTTCCGTTTCGCGATCGATGAGAAGGGCGTGAGCGGACGACTCTGTGGGATTCTTGGGGCAGGAAAGAAAAAATGCGCCAAAACGCTCCGCGATACGCTTGTTATTAACATGTCCTTCCTTACGCAAATAGCCTGTACTCGTCGTGCCATCAGGCAAATACATGCTGGCATTGATGGCGGCGACAAGGTCATATTGCTTCGCCCATTGCACAAGCGTCTGCGCGGCGCCTGTGCGCTCGCTTATGGTATATACCTCAAAGTCAAAGTACTGAGGATCAAAGCGTAAGGCTGTTATGTGGCCTCGGGGCTTATCAGCAGCGTTGTCCCGAATAAGAGGCAGCTTTGCCATGTCAAGGCCGCGTTCCTTTTGTGTCCAAAGGGGTGGCGAGAGAACGTGGCTTTGTGATGCACTAGACACAAAAGAACCGGTAAAGACACTGGGAGCAAAGACACTGGAGGCAAAGGCATCGGAAGCCGGAGCATGAGTAGCTAGGGCACAAAAGCTCACACCCATACACGCCCCAAAAAAAACGCACATAACAACACGGGCAAAGACGCTGTACACTGTCATACTCTGAACGATGATGCGGACAATATTATTTTTTTTGCGCACTTGCAGAGTCTTTTGAAGTATCAGAAGAAGCGCCTGAGGAAACATTGGGCTTTTCGCGCAACGCAAGTTGCTCTTCCACGTAAATGCGTGCATTAAAATAGCGCGTAAGAATGTCTTGGGCATATGTCCGATGCACTCCGCCCACATAGGCCGTCATGGCTTTGAAAATATTTCGATTATTCCTGTCGAAATACTCACGAAGCACTTCCACACCTATACGGATGCCCGTATCAATCGTGTGCAAATCCTGCTCACCCTTTTTAATGCGGTTTAGCTTTTCTTTGTGATACTTATAAATGACTTGCATGGGGCCGCGGGCATTTGCGGTGGAGACTGTGGAAGCATCGAAAAAGCTCTCTCTCCAAATGATACTGAGGACAAGGAGCGGAGGAATAGAATGGTGCGAGCCCCATTTTGCGCTGGAAACGAGGTACTTATTCAGCACATCCTCCTTGATTTTCACCTCAGGGAACACTTGATGAAAAACGCGCTTCAGCTCATCAAGACTGAGCACATAATCTTTGTTGCTTTTTTCGATATTAAGAGCCAAAGTGCGCTCAAGGGTGGCCTCTGCTTCTTTATAGTGCTCCACCCGATCCTTTGCGATGAGCACAAATTCCGGGGAGATATATCCCTGCTGCGTGCCAAGCATATAACCACCAAAGGTGCATGTGCCCGCAAAGAAGAGGAAAAGGAAAAATCGCAAAAAAACATTGCGTTTCGGGGTCGCGGCACAAATGAGTTTTCCTTGCTTTATAGTGTATTGCGTAGGAAAGTCGGTATGCGTATTCACGGTAAACTCTCTTGCTTGTGATGAATCCAAACCTTCTGGCCGTGCGTTCTTGTGACAAAAGCGTGCGCTACACGCCGCACACCTGTCACGGCGCGCACCACAAAAAAACAAAGGAATGACCAATGTGAAAAGCAAACCTTTACGAAGCTTTTTGTGCCTGAAGACATTTTACTATAGCGAGATACGCGCAGAACGTCAAGTCATAGGCAGCGCAAAGTGTATTTTTTAACACCCTACTATTCCACTAAAAACACTATTTTTTTCTAGGCGCTGTCGTCAAATGCGCCTTTTCGGTTATCTCTGCGTTAGATTTCATTTATTTTTCGGTTATGTATGTCTGTATACACGCCCGAAAAATAAATTCATCTTCCTTGATATAACACGAAAATTCGCTATTTGACGACAGCGCCTAAAACAGGAATTTTCATGAGAACTGACGTGCACACCCATGCCTTCCATCCTAAAATTGCGTCAAAGGCCGTGACGCATTTAAATGAGCATTATTCTCTCACCTGCGCCGGCCTTGGCACTATTGATGATTTACGCCAACAAGGCAGGGCAAGCGGCATTGAGCGCTTTGTCGTTTTATGCGCCGCCACAGCGCCCGCGCAAGTACCCCCTGCAAATAACTATGCTATTTCCTTGCAAAGAGACTATGAAGATGTGGTAGCTTTTGGCACAATCCATCCCGGCTATGAGGCATGGGAGCAAGAACTTGAGCGCTTGCAGCGCCACGCAATACGCGGTTTAAAGCTGCATCCGGACTTTCAAAATTTCTGGCTCGACGACCCTCGCCTTTTGCCAATCATAGAATATGCACAGCATCATTTTATTTTCCAAATCCACATTGGCGACCTCCTCCCCCCCGACAAAAACCCTTCGTGCCCGTTTAAAGTTGCTGCATTGCTTGATAAATTCCCCGGCATGCAACTCATTGCCACGCACCTTGGCGGCTATCGCCATTGGCAAGAAGCCCTTGATGTCTTGGTTGGGAGGGATATTTGGCTTGAAACCTCAAGTACAACTCCCTATATAAATGATACACTTTTGCAAAGCATCCTCAAAAAGCACGATGACACGCGCATTCTTTTTGGCAGCGACTACCCCCTACACTATGCCGGCGAAGAGATGGAGCGCTTACAGCGCAAAGCCGCTTTGAGCGACAACGCGCTGGAAAAAATTTTGCAGAACGCTGATTTTCTCCTTACTAGCTGATGCAATTCATTTTTTTTGTATAAGAAAAAAAAATCGCCTTAACGGCAAAAAATATTTGCAAAATAGTATTTTTTTTCTTATGCTCCCCTTTCCACTTTTTTTCAACATTTTCTGCGCGGACTTTTACTACATATTCGACTGGAAACATTGAAAAAAAGAGATAGGCACTCGTACTCTGACTTGTTCTTTTGTTTTTTTTATTGTTTTTTTCATTGACAGAACTCAGAAAGAGTGTTTCTCTAAACCTAAGGCCGCTTCATGGCGATGAGGGGTTGCCAGCAATCTTGAGCGGTCTAACTGTTACTTTTTTTTGAGAGGTTGTTTCATGTCCAAGTCCATTTATGTAGGAAATCTTCCTTGGTCAGCTACTGAAGAACAAGTACAAGACCTTTTTGCCGAATATGGCAATGTCTTGTCCGTAAAGCTCATTAGCGACCGCGACACTGGCCGTGCCAGAGGCTTTGGTTTTGTTGAGATGGATGATGCCGATGCTCCTGCAGCTGTAGAAGCATTGGATAATGCGTCCTTCGGTGGTCGTACGTTGCGTGTGAACGAGGCAAAACCTCGCACAGCACGTCCAGCTCGTTTTTAATTTACCTGTAAAACAGGTGAACCTTCTTACAGAACCTTTTTAAGAGCTTGATTTTGCGAGAGAGAATATTGATGGAGCATAAGATTTTGACACAAAGAATGCTGTCGGTTTTATGCGAGAAAGATGGCTTCTTTTCGTGGAAGCCATGGACGGAGATTTCGGCTTAGAATTGCGAAAATTTTGAGCCGAATTTGAGCTAGGTTTTTTCTTGACATTCTTTTGCAGCTGTGGTCGTTTCAAAGTTTTTTGTAAACCCCCAGTATACGCGAGAGAGCTGATTGGGATGAGCCTCCCCATGTCCATGGTAAGCAAGCTTAAACGATTTTGTTGTTCATGAATTGTCTTGAGTGGGCACACATGACAAATGTACGTTTGAATAGGTCTGCAAGTTTTTTGCGCTTCTGTAAAAAAAAAATATTTGAGGCGTATTTTACATGCTAAGGAGTCAATTGCATGTTAGATCCCAAGCAATGCGTTTTGCATAGCGGCGGTGCTGCAGGAACAGAAGATTTCTTCGGAAGTCTTGCCGAAGAATGGGGTATAGAAGAGGTAAACTACAGCTTTGAAGGGCATCAGCTCAGCCGAAATCGTGGCGTTCGCGTCTTGACATCAGCTGAGTTAGCACTCAAGGATGTAAGTCTCACCTATGTTTCTAAACTCATGAGTCGTGAATACACACGCGCACCACTTTTTCGTAAGGTTTTGCAGTCCATCTGCTGGCAAATTAGCAATGGACACGAGGTAGTTGTGATTGGGGTCATACAACCCGACGGCACAGTGAAAGGCGGAACAGGCTGGGGTGCTGAATTTGCAAAAATTTGCAACAAGCCCTTGCTCGTCTTTGATCAGGCAAAAAATGAATGGTTCTCGTGGGAAAAGGATGCGTGGAAGGTTGAAAAAGAGCCTTGCATCACCCGCACACACTTTGCTGCTACAGGAACGCGATTCCTCGAAGACAGCGGACGTGCGGCCATAAAAGACCTTTTTGCCAGATCCTTTGCTAGATAGTTTTTTACGCCGCGAGTTCGCTTGATGGTTTAATGATGTGCTTCTTAATGGTTTCAGCGGGTTAACGATGCAAATGATATATGCGCATTGTATGCCCGCAACGATGAGCTCGGCGGTACAGTTTCACTACAAGATGATGGCTCCATTGTGTAAAAAGCCTGCGGCTGTTGTATTTAGCTTTGCGAAATATAACGCTAAGTGCTCAACACTATCGGTTACATTGTGAACATTCCGGCCTCCGCATAGAAATTATGTGGAGGCCTTTTTTTACTTTAAGCAATGAATATTCATGACACAAATCTCTTATCATAATACCTCCCCACAAAAACGCGATGCTCTCTATGGGGGCGTAGCAGGCTTTGTCTCCTTTGTAATTTGGGGCGGACTTGTGCTCTATTGGAAGGCGCTTGACAGCGTTCTGCCCATAGACACAGTGGCACAACGAATTTTATGGTCATGCGCGGTCATTGTGCCTGTGGCCTACCTCACGCACAGCATGCCTGAGGTACGGCGTGCCTTTGCACACAAGGCAACACTCGCGCGCTTGCTTATATCTGCCTCCGTGCTGACGGTAAACTGGCTTTTGTACATATGGGCGGTGACGAGCGGTCGTGTTGTGGAAGCAAGCCTCGGATATTTCATAAACCCGCTTGTATCAGTGCTCTTAGGACGTATATTCCTCAAGGAGCGCCTGACGCGATTGCAGTTTTTAGCCATCTCCATCGCATTTTTCGGCGTTCTTTGGAGCGTTGTGGCTTATGGACATATGCCTTGGCTTGGCCTCGGCGTGGCATCCACCTTTGCGCTCTATGGATATTTGCACAAAACAGTGTCGTCGGGCGCCATTGCAAGCCTGTGTACAGAAACAATTTTGATTGCGCCCTTTGCCTTACTCTGGCTCCTCTATCATGCCTCCGCAGGCGCGCCCACATTCTTTGATTATGACCTGCAAGTGCAGCTCTTACTTATGGGGACAGGCATCATAACAACCATTCCCCTGTTCCTGTTTGGGTGGGCGAGCCAGCATATTTCGTTGGCAAGCCTTGGCCTCTTGCAATATGTGGCACCAACCATTAAACTCCTCTTGGGCACACTCCTCTACGGCGAGCCCATCAATGCGGCCACAGGTGTGACACTTATCTGTATTTGGTTAGGATTAGCACTCTATTCGTGGTGCAATCTCAGCCAAGTGCGCGCCACACGACGAGCCAAAAATATTTCGGTCTAAATTATTGCGAAATGCCGAGAAAAATTTTGACAAAGGAATAAAATTCATGACATATACAGAGAAAGAGCAAGCTATATTGCAATGCGTCCAGAGCAATCTTTCCAACTCACTGACACCTTACGCCGATGTTGCTCGTGAAGTGGGATGTTCAGAGGAGGATGTTTTAGAGTTACTGCGTCATATGCGCGACGAGGGCACCATTCGCCGCTTTGGCGCCTGTATAAAGCATCAGCGCACCGGCTGGACGCATAATGCCATGGTGTCATGGCAAGTGGACGAAGCAGATGCAGAGCGTTGTGGTCAGCTGGCAGCATCGCACAAGCAAATTTCACACTGTTATTACAGGCCATCCCCCACTGCAGACTGGCCCTATGTCTTATACACCATGGTGCACGGTCGCAGTGAAGAGGAATGCCGCGCAGTGATAGGGGAAGTGCAAAAAAGCACAGGAATAGAAAACTATACTGTACTCGAAAGCATTCAAGAATTAAAAAAAATATCCATGACATATTTTTAGTGACTACGAGGAACACTATGAAAGAACAACTCTCAGAAGCGTATTTTCAACGCGCCAGTGAACTTATCCCCGGCGGCGTCAACAGCCCCGTCCGCGCCTGTAAAAATGTGGACAGCATCCCTCTTTTTATCCAATCCGCCAAGGGGTGCGAAATTACAGACATCGACGGAAACACCTATATTGATTATGTTCTTTCATTGGGTCCCATGATTTTGGGACATGCCCATCCGGAAGTCACATTTGCCGTAGAAGAAGCCGCGCGCAAAGGCACAAGCTACGGCGCCCCGTGCGCCGGTGAAGTGATGCTTGCACAAGAAGTGATTGCAGCATTCCCACATATGGACATGGTGCGTATGGTCAATTCCGGCACTGAGGCAACCATGAGCGCCCTACGCCTTGCCCGCGCAGTGACAGGCAAAAATAAGGTTCTTAAATTCATCGGCTGCTATCATGGTCACGCAGACTCCTTCCTCGCAGCGGCAGGTTCTGGTATGGCGACATTGTCCATTCCGGGCACCCCCGGCGTCCCTGCCTCAGTGGTGGCTGACACATTGCTCGCGCATTACAACGACGCAGAAGCCGTACAGGAAATTTTTGCTCGCGAAGGCGAGCACATGGCCGCCGTCATTGTAGAGCCGGTGGCGGCAAACATGGGCTTAATCACCCCCAAGGCCGGCTTTTTAGAACTTTTGCGCGAACTGTGCACAAAGCACGGCGTCTTGCTTATTTTTGATGAAGTTATCACCGGATTCCGCCTCGACTATGGCGGAGCACAAACGTATTTCAATATTGCCCCCGACTTAACAACCCTTGGAAAAATCATTGGCGGTGGCCTACCTGTGGGCGCCTACGGCGGCAAACGTGAATATATGGAGCGTGTCGCTCCAAGCGGCGATGTGTATCAAGCAGGCACACTTTCCGGCAACCCCCTCGCCATGGCAGCGGGGCTTGCCACATTACGCATTTTGAAAGCGAGCGATTATGCCGCGCTCGAACGCAAAACACGCCGCTTTGCAGCTGAAATGGAAGGCGTTCTCCGCGAAAAAGAACTTGAAGTACGAGTACCTTCCATTGGCTCCATGTTCTGTCCCTTCTTTACCACTGAAGAGGTCAACGACTTTGCCGCTGTGAAGCGCACGGACGCCGCACTGTTCACCCGTTTCTACAAGGCAATGCGTAAAAAGGGTGTTTACATTGCCCCCGCATCCTTTGAAGCTGCCATGATGAGCTTTGCCCATACGGGAGCGCATCTTCAGCGAACACTGGACGTCGTTGACAGCATTCAGCTATAATCACTGTTTTTTGCAGATGAGGAGAGATGCCATATCTCTCCTCATCATCCTTCCTCATCATTGAGAGGCGTAGACAACATGAAACATATTTCCCCCATTGCCTGCTATGCTCTGACAACACAAGGCGCCGCCTTAGCGCAAAAGCTGGCAAAACATATTCCTCTTCATATCTACGTGCCAGAACGCATGGCGCAAGACGAACGCGGATTTACAAGCCTTCCCGTGCTCGTGGCACAAACATTTTCTGCATATACGTCGCATATATTTATAGGCGCAACGGGCATAGCCACGCGTTGCATCGCACCTCACTTACGACATAAAAGCAAAGACCCCGCCATTGTCGTTTGTGACGATGCAGGACATTTCGCCATCAGCCTCGTGTCAGGCCACTGGGGCGGCGCCAACGCTCTCGCCGCGCAAATAGCGGAGTATATTGGCGGACAAGCCGTCATTACGACGGCGTCTGATGTGAATAATACGCTCGCTGTAGACGTCCTCGCCCAAGAGAGCGGTTTACGCATTCTTGACTGGGAGCGCGTCAAGCACATTAACAGTGCTTTTTTAGAAGGAATAAGGGTGCAACTTTTTGACCCCTTGCGCCTCTTTCATGCGCTGGACGATTCCATCGTACAGCGTGTCAGCCTCACACAAGAGGATGCGCTTCCGCGCTTACAAACATCAACACCTGCTGTATGCATAGATTGGCGCAAGGTGCCGGAACACGAACAAGTGCTCCGCCTCGCCATTCCGGCGCTCCATGTAGGTATTGGGTGCAAGAAGCATGTCACCTGCGAAGAAATATGTGAAGCTCTTGAAACGACCCTCGCAGCAGCGCACTTAGAACCGCACGCGCTGGCTTGCCTTGCAAGCGTCACCCACAAAAAAGAAGAAAAAGGGCTGCTTGAAGCCGCACAAAAATTGCAGCTTCCTTTGCGCCTTTTTAGCGCTGAAGAATTGGCCGAAGCGCCCACTCTCACCCCATCAGCCATGGCCGCGCAAATTTTTGGCGTAGAACATATAAGCGTGTGCGAAGGCGCGGCTCTCCTTGCCGCAGGCGGTGACGATGCCACACTGCTCGTGCCTAAAATGGTGCACGGCGAACGTGTGACCGTCTCTGTTGCCATCGCAGAACACTTTTTACCGGAAAGCGAAGACGCATAATGCATGCAGCCCCCATACATATCATAGGCCTAGGCCCCGGCGATTCACGCCTTTTGCCACCCCTTGCCCTCACTGCACTCGAACAGAGCCATGTCCTTGTGGGCTACACACTCTATATGGATATGGTGCCGCCAGCATTGCGCGAGCAAAAGCAGATTGTTGTCACAGGTATGCGCCAAGAAAAAGAGCGCTGTCTGTCTGCCATTGAGCACGCCTTGCAAGGAAGACGTACAGCTCTTGTGTGCTCGGGCGACGCAGGTATTTATGGCATGTCCGGCCTGATTTTAGAGCTGCTCGCCCACAAAGACCTCTTAGACGTGATTCCCGTGGAAATAATACCGGGCGTTCCGGCAGTATGCGCGGCGGCGGCTCTCTTGGGCGCGCCCCTCATGCACGATTTTGCATGCGTTAGCTTAAGCGATTTGCTGACACCGTGGGAGCGCATCCTTCAAAGGGTGCACGCGGCGTGCAGCGCTGACTTTGTGCTTGCCCTGTACAATCCCCGTTCGCGCGGAAGGCAAGAGCACCTTTTTCAAATAATAGATATAATTAAACAATATCGAGACCCTGCGTGCCCCGTAGGCCTTGTGCGCAACGCGTATCGCGCAGGACAAAGTGTCAGTGTGCATCCCTTGGCAGGGTTTCAAGGCGCTGTGGCTGAGGCTGTGGACATGCTTTCTCTTGTGGTCATTGGCAATGAAAGCACACGCCATATGGGGCAGTACATGGTAACCCCTCGAGGCTACGACGTGCGCATCTAAAAAACTCTTCCCACAAGATTTTTAAACTACTGATTTTATTACAAATAAAATCCTTTCGTCAAAAAATATTTTAAATTTTTCAATACTTTTCGCTATTAAATCAGTATGTTTTCAAGATAACTCATTTTTTCTATGCAAAATATAGGTGACAAAGCTAATTTTCTGTCGTAGGGTGCGGATGCCTAATGGGCGGATGTATTTGAACTACGCACTTTCTGGACTCATTTTAGGTTGTTTTTGCATTTTTAAGACTCGATTTCATAGGACGCATCATGAGAACATGTTTCAATCTCTTCTCTCGCTGGCTTGAAGGCCTGATGGCGAAGATGGGCCTTGGCATGCGTACCAAGCTTATTCTCCTTTTTGTTATCATTAAGGTTGTGCCACTGATTTTGCTTGCATTTGTAGCATGGGATCAAGCACTCACCCTCGGTGACGACATGCGAATGCGCTCAGAGAATATGGCGCAAAAAGCCATTGAAAGGCTAGACTCCGCCGGAAAAATCGCTATAAATGACTCTGTGAGTGCGCTTGACAATCGCGCTACG
>CAYJGA010000021.1:0-12252 GCA_964369255.1 uncultured Desulfovibrionaceae bacterium | reverse complement strand
GCCTCATTATAGAAGGTGATATTTTTGTCAGTCCAGCTCTCAGAAGGCGTCCCCAGAATTTGCGTCGTCCTGTCCACGGCGTCTACCCATATCTGTGGCTTACTGCTTGTATTGACGCCCACAAAATACAACTTCAGCCCTTCGGCATCGCCGCCAGTGGTGATATAGATTTGGGAGCTGCTGTCAAAGGCACTGAGATCCATCACGAGCTGTCCGCCACGTGCACCTTTTAAATCCACGTTCACAGTCTGCGCTTCGGCGCTGTTGAGGAAGATGACATCGTGTGCATTTGCGCCCGTTATAAAATCGCCGCTGTTGACCTTATCATGCACATGCACCACATTTTTTCCTGTCCCCATGTATATGTCGCCGCTAAATTCTCCGTTCACAGTGATAATATCGTCGCCCGCCACAGTGACGCCGACAGTACCGGCATTGGCCACATCGCCATACACCGTGCCGTTCAGCGCGCCGTGGACGGTGATAATATCATGACCCGTTATGGAAACCGATTCTCCGAAACCGCGCTTCGCCCCATTGGCATCCCCATAAATAACACCATAATAATCCACATTCCCACGAACAGTGATAAGGTCGTGCCCCGTGGCGGTGACGCTCCCCGAGTTGACATCACCAAAATCGCCGTAAATATTGCCGCTCACGTTGCCGCCCACGTCGATGACATCGTGCCCTGTCACGGTGACGTTATATGTCCACTCAGAAGTGCTGTTAGGATTGATAGCACCTATATCGCCGTATATGTTCGCACCATAGCTCACACTGCCGCCCACGGTGATAAAGTCACTGCTCGTAAATTCGTGCGTGCCGCTATACACCAACTGCGCATCCCCATAAATAGCCCCTGCGTCCATGGTGGCGCCCACGCTGATATGGTCACTGCCGCTGATGCGTCCATTACCCAGCACTTGTTGTGCGTCGCCAAACACCTCTCCAGCATCCATGGAGCCTATGATGATGGAATCATCCCCTGAAACAGTGGTGCTGCCGTTGGCAGTGTCCACATCGCCATACACATCAGCGGTGGATGCCAGCGTGCCGATGCGAATGCTGTCATTGCCCGTAATGGTGGCATTGGTGGCTGTATCTGCATCGCCATAAATAAAAGCCCCGTTCGCGGTTCCGTTCACGGAAATGCTGTCGTTCCCGTCAACTGTTGTGGTTATGGCGCCGCCTTCCTCTCCGGTCACAGTATCCACGTCGCCAAAAATGTATGCCCTGTACGCATGGCCTGTGACAGTGATGGTGTCGTCACCCGTGTCGAAGGATGTATTGCTCATGGTATCCGTATCGCCAAAAATATGGGCGCTGCTGTTATAATCGCCTGTGACGGTGATGGCATCGTTGCCGCCTGTGAAGCCGTCCGCGGCATCGCCGTCCCCTCTGAATTTGACATCGGAAGGCATTGCATCGGCCAAATCACTGGGCATACCTTGTGTGAAGTCAATGACTGTGTCGCCGAAGGCTTTCCCTGCATCGTCATGTTCAGAAATGACATCTCCTTCCGTGAGGGTTTTCAAGTCCGCCGCTGTAAAGCGCATGGAGGAATTGGCGTCGCCCGTTAAGGCAACCGTCACTTCCTGCTTTACATAGGCACCGTGTGCGTCCTTGACGATGATGGTAAAGATTTCGTTGCCGTTGTAGTGTGCGGGTATGAACTGCGCCTTGTTCGGATCAAGCTCGTACTCATAGGTATAGGAGCCGGGAGCGGCGGTAGCTTCCAGTATGGTGAGCGTGCCGTATTCGCCCGCCGCAGACATGCTCAAACCCTCCGCAGGGTCTCCCGTTAAGCTCCCGTGCATGACCATATAGCTCAACGGTCCACCGCTGTCCGCGTCCGCGTCTGTAACAGAAAATGCCACAGAACTTTCGCCGCTGCCCGTGCTTTCGTTTTCAGAGACAGCGATGGATTGCTCCGGCGCCACATTCCACTCCGGCAGCTCATTGGTGCCTGTAATAACAATTGTAATCTCCTCTGTCGTTTCCTTGCCGCCGGCAGTGGCTTTGACGATGTAGGTGAGGGGCTGTTGATCGCCCTCCTTGAGAGCTTGGACGCCGGAGTTTTCATCTTCACTCAAGGTAAAGGTGTATGAGTACGTGCCATCGCTGTGCTCTATGAGTGTAAATGTCCCGTAGTCACTTGACAATGTTCCGGCGGCGCTGAGTTCTTGCCCGTCACCAAAGGATTCTGTGATGGTAAAGGTCATCCCCGCTGTGTCAGTATCCTTGATGTTGAGTGTGCCTTGCACTGTCTTGTCTTCCGAGCTGTCTTCTGTGACGCCATTATCTGCGCTGGTCAGTGCGTGCTCAACGACGGGCGCGTCGTCCTCTGCGGTGATGGTGACGCTGATTTCCTTTTGTACGCTTTCGCCGTGCTCGTCTGTCACAATAATGGTAAAGTATTCCGTGGTATTGCTCGCCAGTCCTTCTCGCCCGCTCTCCAGCGTGTAGGTATAGGAGCCATTGGTGCTGTCAAGGGTCAGGGTGCCGTGCTCGCCCACACCAAACACGAGGCCGCCGTCCACTTCGCTTTCACCGTTTTCGAGGCTGTATGTCAGCTGTGCGCCTGTGTCTGGGTCGGTACCCACGGCTGTTCCGTGGACTTGGTAGGGGCTTTGTGCGTCTTCGTCTATAGTGAGATTCTCCACTGTAAGCGTGGGCGCGTCATTCTTGCCTGTGATGGTGACAGTGACGCTCTGCTCTGTCGTCGCGCCCTTGCTGTCGGTGACGATGATGGTGAAGTGTTCTATGAGTGTCGCCCCTTCCGCACGAGCGTTGACCGTGGTGTTGCTGTTGTCCAGCGTATAGGTGTAATTGTCGCCGTCAAAAGTGACTGTGCCGTATTGTGGCGCGTTGGCGCCTGTGCCCACGGAATAGGTAAGCATGTCGTCAGGATTAGGGTCGGTGGCGCCCACAGCCGCTGTGTAGGAGCCTTCCGTATACACATCGGACGGAGGCGTGAGTTGGGCGCCCTCTTCGACGACGCTGCCGCTGCCTGTTTCGGGTACCACAGGGGGCATGTTGCCGGAGAGGTTCTCAAAAGTCAGCTCATAGCCGTCATAGGTGTCATTGCCCCGCACAGTGTAGAGCGTGCCGTTGACATAGAGTTGGTCACTGTCTGTGTTGAAATTATAGAGGGTGAGGCTGCCGGTGCCACTCAAATACAAGATGTCCGCGTGCCCGTCGTGCGTGATTTCGCTCGTTGTCGGGTCAAAACCGAAGCCGAGGTCGATGAAGCTTCCCTCGCTTGCCCCATTGCCGTGCATACTGCCCACAGTAATGGTGTCCGCGCCGCTGCCTGCGTAAATGTGTGCGCCGCCGGACATGGTGCCAATGGTGATGCTGTCGTCCCCGCCGCCTGCGTCGATGAAGCTGCCGCCGTACATGGTGCCTTCCACACTGATGGTGTCGTTGCCGCCTTCAAAAGATTCGACTGTGTCTCCCACGATGGAGGTGCCCGCGCCGTTTATGTCGCCGCTCGCGTCACCCGCGATTCCCATGTCGCCCTTTATGGTGATAGTATCCGCGCCCCATGCATTGACCTGCGCACTGGATATGTGGCCTGCATCGCCCGCGATGATAGAATTGCTGAAGTTGCCGTTGATGATGATGGTGTCGTCGCCAAAGGTCACAGTGCCGCCCGTCACTTCCTTCACATCGCCGTAAATACTTTGTCCGCCTGTTTTTTGCTGGAGAGAAATATCATCATTGCCAGCTATGAGGGTGCCGCCTGTCATGGTGAGGGCGTCGCCCACGAGAGTACCATTGGACATGCCCTGCCCTGCAATTTTGTCGTGTCCTGCGGTGACAGTGCCGGCGCTCACTATGTCCGTGTCGCCGGAGAGGGTGACCACTTTAGAGACATCTGCGGTGATGATGATAGACTGGGCGGCGAGGGTGCCCACGGCTGCTTGTCCGTCGGCGAAATAGTCCGTGCTTCCGTCGATGCTGACATGGGAAGCGTGGGAGCCGTCGTCACCACCAGTGGCTTCGGGGTAGAGATCGTCGTCAACATCGGTTGAGCCGCCTTCTGCGAGGGGCGTTGGCGGGGCAGACAGTATGCCCACATTCACACCGGCCTCTTCCAGAGCGTCGGCGAGGGCTTGTGCGTTGGCTGTGCCAAGCTGTGCTTCGTCGAGGAGCAAGAGCGTTGTATCTGTCACATAGTGCTCTTCTTCCACACTTTCCTTCACTTCTTCCTCGTTTGCGGTGGCATCGTCGCCTTCCGGCGCAAAGACGGCGGAAAGTAAGTTGACAAGATTTTGCAATTCTTCTTCGGTGAAGGTGTGCATTTGCAGGGGTGTTTCGCCCTCTGCGCCCACAAAGGCACCTTGGAAGGCGCTGCCCAAGGAGAGCTGATGTCCGTCGTGTGTGGTGATGACGAGGTTATGGCCTTGGTCGATGCTCACAAGCGCCACTTCCGCGCTGCCGTCGAGGTTGACCTTGAGGACAAAATTTGTGCCGCGGATGCCCACAGTGGCGCGGGGCATGATGACTTTAAAAGCGTCGGGGTTTTGTTCCACGACAGCGCCGGAGATGGAGCGCATGGTGCCAAGGGCAAGCTCCATGACGAAGTTCGGAGCCTTGTCGTTTTCAAAGACAAAGTCCGCAATCTTCATGACAGTTTCGGGGCCAAGCTCGGCGGAGCTTCCGTCGGCAAAGGCTAGCTCTACAGGCGTTTGCGTTGTTTTGATGGTGTCAGAGCTGTAAAGCGTGTCCCCTTGCTGTAGGGCGATTTCGCTCCCATCTCTCTCCACAAGAACCGCGCCTTGTGCCTTTGATATAGTTGCTGCGTGCGCTTTCGAGGCCTGTACTTCTTGTGTGTGCTGTGGTCTGCTTTGAGGCATGTCATTTCTCCGATGGTATACACAACGAAACATACTGATTTCGTATTATTTTCTCACTACCATAACAATACACTGTCCGAATGTCAAGCTCTTGCAAAGGCTTTTCCTAGAAAAGACCTGAAATTGCTTTGCTTTTTTCATGAATTTTTCAAACGTTTTTCAAGAAACTTCAGCCGCACCATTTCAGAAGATTGCAAATATTCTGTTGACAAATCCAAGCAAATATTGATAGCGCTTAAACGAAGTTTTTTACTAGTTCTTTTATTCACAAGCAACAAGGAGCCTGCCATGCCCCGCCTCAGAGAGCATAAAAAAACCTTGCGCCGGTGGCTTGTATCCGACCAATGGCAAGACCATGTGTCGGACATTGTGCACATGGAAACGCGTGAAGCCACAGGCCCCTTGCTCTCCTTCCTCTTGCTTGGAGGGGACATGACCCACCGCGCGGCCTTTGCCCTTGGGCAAAGTGTGGCGAAGCTTGCGGAAAAGGACAAGGAAGGCGCGCGTAATATCATGCGCCGACTCATGTGGCATATGAATGAGGAGTCCGGAAATATCGGCTGGGGTATTCCTGAAGCGTTCGCAGAGATACTTGTACACAGCGCCCCTCTTGCAAAGGAATTTCATTCTATACTGCTCTCTTATATCATGGACACGGGGCGAGATGACAATTATTGCGACCATGCCTTGTTGCGTGTTTCGTGTCATTGGGCTGTGGGGCGTTTTGCGCGAGTGCGGCCGGAATTGTGCGGCCGGGCTCTCCCTTGGCTCCTTCACGCACTGCGCGATGCACACATCCCCTGTCGCGGCGTGGCGGCATGGGCTATAGGGCAATGTGCTCTTGCGAAGAAGGATATGCTTCCCTTGTTCGACACGCACGCCGCTGTGCGCGCTGTTGCTCACGACGCCGCAGGCGACGATATTTCCTGTTATATATTTGAAGACATGCGTGTGCATGAAAAAAGCGTCACGCTTCTGGCAAAAGAGACACTTGCCCTCTTGTAAGGCAGGCTCCTCACAGAAAAACGCGGAACAACAACAATACAATTCTTTATTGACAGCAATAAAGGACTCTTATAGGATAAAAACAGCGCAGATATTTTGTATTTTTCATAAGGCATTTCAGAAACAGCATAGGAACGGTGTGCCATGTCTCCAGCCTCATTCGATACAAAAAATATGGATTTTACAGATTTAAGCATACTGCGTACAGAGTGTGCTCTGGGTTTATGGAAAATCGTCACCGACAAGACGCACTCTCGACGCGAAATGTTTCTGGACGACGTCGCCGCAAGAATGCTGGCGCTGGAAAATCTTTCCCCAAAAGACGTACACGACCAGTGGTTCACGCGCATTGCCGCAGATGATATGATCAACTTGCCCCTTGTGCGCACTGACCTCTATCGTGATGCCAACGCTGGCATAAAGCGCGCCTACGAATTTGAAGTACACTGGAACCACCCCACACGCGGCGTTCTGCTCATGCGCTTTGAAGGCATGTGCACGCTCGCCACATTTCCAAGCCAAGATGCGGATGTGCCCCTCCAGCTCGGCGAAGTAGCCTATGTCACGCAGGGCTACTGTAAAGAAGTTTCGCCTGAGCGGCGCTACAAAACATCGGCGGCGCTGCGCCCGCAAGTTATCTTTGACCAAATGCCCATGGGGGTCGTCTTTCTGGATGCAAACTTGCGCCCGCAAGGGTGCAATGCAGCCTTCTTAAACCTCCTCAAGGTCGCAGACGAGGCTGAATACTGTAAAGACAACAACCCTTTTTCCGTAGAACCACAACCCTGCGGAACGCCCAGCGCCCTTAAAAGAAATATACATGCAGCCAAGGCAAAGCGCGAGGGACGCGTCGAACTTGACTGGCTCTTTCTCGACAGCCACGGAAACCATGTCTTTACACAGATGACCGTGCTGCATACCATGAGCGCAGGACAAGAGCTTTACATTTGTTATATTCGTGATGTTACAGAAGAAATGCGCATGCAAAGGGCGCTTGACTCCCACGCGCAGCGCTTGCAAATCATGCTCGACGCCGTGCCTGTGGGTGTGACCCTGTGGAATCAGCATTTTGAATTTATCGACTGTAATCAAACCCTCATCAGAATGTTGGGGCTTGAAAGCATTCACGACATTTCAGGTGAAGAAAAATTCTTTGCCGCCTCTCCCCCATTGCAATCTTGCGCCACACCGTCCAGAGAAGTGATGGCAAAAATCCTGCAACAGTTTGACGAGCATGGCGTCGTCACCACGCCGTGGCTTCATCATTCGCCCACAGGAGAGCTTATCCCCACAGAAGTGCACCTTCGCTGGATTGACTATTTCGGTGAAAAAGTGCGCATAGCCTTCACCCGCGACTTGCGACAAGAAAAAGTGCTGCAAGCAGAAAATGCCGACCTGCAATCCTGCTTCCAAGCGCTCTACAACTCTGACTCCCTCGGCATCCTCCTGTGGGATCATGAAATGAATTTCATTGATTGCAATGAAAAAATGCTCTCTCTTCTCGGACGAGATTGTAAGGATGAACTCGCCGAAGGACTTTTGTCATTTTCCGCCCCCATACAACCCTGTGGCACACCTGTAGCAGAAAAAGTACAATTGCAGCGTGCAGCACTTGAGCAAAATGGCTATGCCACTTTTGAGTGGATGTATACCACAAAGACAGGAATAGGTGTTCCCGCCCATGCCTCTGTCAACACCGTCCGCTACAAGGGCACCACGGCCTACTTGGTGCTGGTGCGCGATATGACACATGAAATGAACTTGCGCGCCACGGCCGAAGCGTCCGCTGCGCGTATGCGCTTTATGCTCGAAGCTGTGCCCATTGGTATTGTCTTTTGGTCTGTGGACGGCTCGCTTATCGAGACCAATACGACACAGTGGCGCTACCTTGGTTTTGAGAGCAAAGAATCATGTATTGCACACTTTCACAAAGCCTCGCCGCGCCGCCAGCCCTGTGGCACTGCATCCATAAAACTTGCCAGACAGTATAGGGATATTGCCATTGAAAAAGGTTCTGTGCGCTTTGAGTGGATGCATCAACACGTTGACGGAAGCCCTCTGCCCGCAGACATCAGCGTACAATATACCAATTTCAACGGACAAGAGGCCGTACTCACATTCACGCGCGACCTGCGCGAAGAAAAAACCATGCTGGCACAGCTTGACGCACAGCATAAGGACTTACAGCTCGCCCTTGAGCAAGCCCAAAATGCCAGCCAAGCAAAAAACAACTTCCTTGCGAATATCAGTCATGAAATACGCACACCCATGAATGCTATCCTCGGCATGAGTTATGCGTGTATGAAAAAAATACACGACAATTCCATTCGATATTATATTGAGAACATTCAAACAGCCGGACACACTCTCTTAAGTATCGTCAATGATGTGCTGGACATTGCAGAAATGGAAGCCGGAAGACTTGTGCTTGAAAACAATTCCTTCCACCTCACAGACTCCCTCGACAAGCTCAGAAAAACACTTCATGAAATCATCGGCAAAAAGAGAATTTCCCCGATTTTTGACATCGATCCGCGCTTACCGGACCTTTTCACCGGCGACAGCGCCCGCATTGCGCAAGTCTTGCGCAACCTGTGCGACAACGCCGTCAAATTCACCGACGAAGGCTATGTCCTTGTGCGCATACAATTAAAGGAGCGCAAAAACGACCTCTATGACATTGTCATCGAAGTCACCGACACTGGCACTGGCATCAACGAAGCATTCATCAGCAATATATTTGCCCCATTTGAGCAAGAGCATCAAACCATGCTCAAGGGGCATGGGGGCGCAGGTCTTGGCCTTGCCCTGTGCAAGAATATCATTGACCATATGGGGGGAAGCATTGCTGTCGACAGCCGCGCAGGCAGAGGCACAAGCTTTTTTGTCAACCTGACTCTCAAGGCAGAAGTCAGCACCACATGGCTCGACATACATCCTCATAATACAGCACGCATGCTCATTTTAGACGACTGCACCCTCTCCTCTGCTGCACAGCAATATATGCTTACCATGTGCGGCTTCTCCGTGGATATAGCGCAAAGTCTCAAGCACGCGTGCATACTCCTGCAACACGCCGAACACGCAGGCACACCATATAATGCCGTGCTCATCGGTTGGGACAGTGTCGCACAGTGCGGATGTCAAAAAGCGCAAGACATTTTAGATATGGGCTTGTCACAGCCACCCATGATTATTGGTATTGCTCCTCCATCCCTTGCCGCGTGCCTCAACAAGGGCAAGGAAGAAAAAAACATTATGCACGGGCGTAATCAGCAAAAGCGCGAACCAGAAAAAAAGAGAGTGCGAAATTGCAATACATGCAATACAATCAACCTCTTTCGGACAATACTTCTCAAGCCCGTCCTCCCTTATGACCTCTGGGAATTTATCACGGCCAATGTACAAGCTTTGCAACCGGAAGCAGCAACTCCCACCACAGACGCCGCAACAGAAGCGGCAGCCGCAACAGCGGAAAACGCGCTGGAGAATAAGCACATTCTCTTAGTGGAGGACAATGAAATCAACCAAGAGATTGCCATTGCCCTCTTAGAAGAGCTTGGCCTCAAAGTCACTGTGGCAGACAATGGGCGCATTGCTCTCGACAAATGCAAAGAGCAGCAAGACTTTGACCTCATATTCATGGACATACAAATGCCCGTCATGGACGGACTAGAAGCCACAGAACACATTCGACAATTAGAGAGCTTTGCCAAGGGGCGGCGTCCCATTGTGGCCATGACAGCCCACGCAACCCAAGTACACAGGCAGCAAAGTCTTGACGCGGGCATGGACGACCACATCACAAAGCCTGTGGACATTGCCATGCTTCACGACACGCTCACGAAGTGGCTTGCGCCGTCGCAGACGGTGTAAAAAATTACATAAAAGCATCACATGCAAAAAAAAGAGTTCTCTATGAAGAGAACTCTTTTTTTGCACAACTCGCTTGCCTTCGCACACATTACATAAAAAAGGGGGAAAGCACTTTACAGTGCTTTCCCCCTCGAATTTTCTAAGATGCCTTTATTCTACGTTTAGATATAGAATATGAAGGTCATCACCACAAACAGAGGCACGAGAATGCCAAACGACCATGCCATATAGCCAAAGAAAGAAGGCATCTTCACGCCTTGGTCTTCCGCAATGGAGCGCACCATGAAGTTCGGCGCATTACCAATATAGCTATTTGCACCCATGAACACAGCACCTGCGGAAATAGCAGCCAGCGTCGTATACATGGGGCCCATGAGGGTAGCTGCGTCGCCACCTGCTGTGTTGAAGAACACGAGGTAGGTGGGAGCATTATCGAGGAAGCTTGAGAGCATACCCGTAAGCCAGAAATACATGTAGTTCACAGGCTGTCCGTCTTGGGAAACCATGCGGATAAGAGGAGCAAGAGCGCCTGCGGTGCCAGCTTGCAAAATCTTAATAGCAGGAATCATACTGACGAAGATACCAAAGAACAGTTTTGCCACCTCTTCAATAGGTGCCCAGTTAAAGCCGTTCTTTTCGCGGCATTCCAGTGTGGTGAACTTCCAAGAAAGACCAGCCAAGACAAGCAAGAGCACGTCGCGAAGGACGTTTTGACCTTCAAGGCCGACGCCATAAATATTGACAATTTCACCCATCTTCATGAACTCAAGGCCGGACATAAGCACAGCACCAACAACGCCCACGAGGAAAATGAAGTTAATCTTTCCGTCAAAGCCCAGCTTTTCATTGCTATTCTCGCTGGCAGGGGCAGCGGGCTTGCCTTCCTTGTTGAAGAGGAAGGTATCAAGCACAAAGTAAATGGCAAGAAGCGCCACTACCAAGAAAATCATCTGCCAGAAAAGAGCAGATGTCGTCCAGAAGAAGCTCACACCCTTCAAAAAGCCAAGGAAGAGTGGCGGGTCACCAAGAGGGGTCAAGGAGCCGCCGATATTGGCTACAAGGAAGATGAAAAAGACAACAGAGTGTACTTTAAATTTACGGTGACCATTGGCACGGAGCAAAGGACGAATAAGGAGCATCGCTGCACCAGTGGTGCCCATCCAGCTCGCAAGCACTGTACCCACAGCCAAAATAGCCGTGTTCACCAAGGGAGTTCCCACAAGGGAGCCCGTCAAGCGCACGCCGCCTGCAACTGTAAAGAGCGCAAAAAGAAGGATTAAAAAGGAAACATATTCCAAAAGAATAGTATGAAGAAATTCATAGAGTGTTATGGAAAAGCCAAAGGCAATAGCGCAGGGAAGCAAGAATGCCAAACCCCAAAATACTGAAATTTTTCCAAAGTGATGATGCCAAATATGTGGCATTGCCAAGGGCATTATCGCAATAGACAAAAGCATACATGCGAAAGGTACAACCCACAAAGCAGAAAGCTCTGCACCCGGAAGCGAAGGATGGCCCGCTGCTGCCAACGCAAGCGACGGCGCAAGTGTTATCAGGCTCGTCATAACCACGGTCATGAGCACGGCCATAAGCGAGGCCATGCGCAAGGGCACAATCCCAGTCAGACATTTGAACATAAAATAATTCCTCCTCATACTATGATAAATGTTCACCCCTTTTAGTTATCTTGCCAAAGCATTCTTGGCAAGAGCATTCTTGCCCTTTAAGAGAAATTTTATGAACAATTTTATATACCAATGCATATTTATTTGAAATATAAAGAAAACTTTTTACCTTGCGCCAATGAGCTTTTTTTGCCACAAGAGTTCAAATGCCGAGGAGGTAACTATGTCAAATAATCGCACGCCGGAACGTCAAGCGCGCATCGAACGAGTCCTACAACAACGCCAACCAAGCCTCACGCTTGTATTGGCAAATATCCACGATCCACACAATGTTTCAGCCATTTATCGCTCCTGCGACGCCTTTGGAGTACCAGAAGTGCACCTTTACTACACAGATACGCCCTTCCCCGCCCTCGGCAAACGCACATCGGCATCGGCCAGAAAATGGGTCGACACAGTACGCCACAAAGACAAAGAAAGCCTGCTTAACACGCTCAAAGGACAAGGCATGCAAATCCTCGCCACATCCTGTACGGACACAGCGCGCCCCGCACGCCTTTGGGACCTCACAAGGCCCACCGCCATCATCATGGGCAACGAACACAGCGGCGTCGCATCAGAACTCACCACAGATGTGGACGGCGAAATATACATCCCCATGAGAGGCATGATTCAAAGCTTCAATGTGTCCGTTGCAGCCGCTGTTCTCTTGGCAGAAGCCGACAGGCAACGAGATGAAAAAGGTATGTTTCAAAGCAGACAATACGACGATGTTGACTACGCACAGCGCCTTGAAAACTGGCTTGAACGATAGTATTACAGTTGTAGAGTTAAGTTTTTTTGAAAAAGCTTGTGGGGGGGGAGCTTTTTTTTCTAAAAAA
>CAYJGA010000020.1:0-12270 GCA_964369255.1 uncultured Desulfovibrionaceae bacterium | reverse complement strand
TTTTAGGTGAATACGCAAAGCGTGTCCGATTTTGTCGCTACGCTTTTCAAAAAAACCAGCTGGGTAACTAGACACTCGGCGCTTGCGAATGGGGAGTTTAGGAAGTATTTTTAGGTGAATACGCAAAGCGTGTCCGATTTTGTCGCTACGCTTTTCAAAAAAAACAGCTGGGTAACTAGACATTCGGCGCTTGCGAATGGGAAGTTTAGAAAGTATTTTTAGGTGAATACGCAAAGCGTGTCCGATTTTGTAGCTATACCTTAAAGGAAAATATATGTCGAAAAATATGAAGAAAACACAAGGACAGCCAGCTATGGTGCGCCGTAGCACCCTTATCGTCGCAGTAGGCATGGCTCTGGCAGTCGGTTTATATTTCGGAACACTTGTGCCCACATTCATGGGCGCCGCACAGCCTGTGGCAGTGGGCGGCGGGCAAAGTTCTGGGCAAAGTTCTGGGCAAGGGACTGGGCAAGTCTCAAGTCGTATACAAAATGCAGAAAAAGCCGTCCAGCAAAACCCCAACAATGCCACTGCGTGGATTACACTCGGCAATCTTTATTATGATGAAAAAATGCCAGAAAAAAGTGTCCTCGCATACACCCGCGCACTCGCCATAAATCCCAATAATGCCAATGTGTTGACAGATAGAGGAACCATGTATCGCGCCCTTGGAAAGTTCGATTTAGCCCTCGAATCCTTCCGAAAAGCCTCCAGTATCGACCCAAAGCATCAAAATTCTCTTTTCAACGCGGGCATTGTACTATACTTTGACTTAGGACGAAAGGACGAAGGACGACGTTCTTTTGAGGCTGTACTAAAACTGAACCCTGCCGCCAAAGCACCAAATGGGCAGAGCGTTCGGGAATTTTTGCAAGATTTGCAATAACATGGAGTCATGCGATGTGGAGTAGGAGCACTATGACAAAATCCAGAGATTTTTCCTTTGTGCGGTGTGGTTTGCTGTGTGTATGTCTTTTTTTCGCCATGCCCTTTATCGCGCTGTCGCAAAGCGCTATCCCCCTGCATCTCGATGGTGAAAGCGCTCCCGCGCTGCCATATATGGACTATCTTATTGATACGACAGGGCAATTCGGGGTCAGTTCCTTGCAAAATCCAGCGGAACAAGCACGCTTTGCACCGCTCAATCCACACGAACTCCCTCGTGAAACAGGCATAGTCTGGATTCGCTTCACCCTCACAGACACAGTGTCAGGCGCCCCGCACCTCGGCGCCCTGCGCCTCGGACAAGAAGCAAACCCCGAACGCCTCTTCCTCGACCTAGGACAAGGCATCCCCTCAGGCGCCATCCTCTTCACACCGGAGGCCAACGCCCAAAACGCGCAATGGCAATCCAGCTCACCCGCACGCGGCAACCTCTTTACGCTTCCCCTGCCTGCAAAACAACCCATAACCATGTACTTACGCCTCGACGGCGCTCCAAGTATGTGGTTTGCACCCGTACTGCGCACAACCCACAATGCCGCCACAGACACCTCGCGCTTCGTACAACCCGCACTCATGATCGCACTCGCTGTGGTGATGCTCCTCTGCCTCCTGCGCGGACTCACAGAAAAAGGACAATGGCGCATCTGGACAAGCCTCTACACAGCCGTCGTGCTGGCGCATGTCCTCTGGGGCATGCCCGCCTCAGGCAAAGGGCACATATCCATGCTGCACCTGCTCGCCGTCGTACTGCCCGGCGTAGCGCTCATGCTCCTCGCCCACGCCTCGCGACACCTGACACAAAGCTACAAACGATCTCGCATTATTGATATACAATACCTGCTCCTGCTCCTGCCCGGAATGGCTGTGGCACTGCTCCCACTTGTCCCCGGCTATGCGTGGACCGTGCGATATATGGAATTGTGGCCCTTAGCGACCCTACTCCTTGTTCCTACCACCTTAGCCGCATGGATGAGCGGTCTGCCCGGCGCACGGCGCCTCCTGATAGGCTCCCTCTTGCCCCCCATAGGTGTGGCCTTGGCCTTCATGAATAGCACGGGAATGATTGATGCCTTTTCGCAATTCCTTGTCCCCACACTGCCCCTGTGGGGCGTCGCCCTCGGCGCGCTCATCGTAGCCACCACAGCAGCGCCGCCCGAACACAATGCGACAGCGCAGACAACGACATCCGAACACGCGGATAATAAGGAAGCAACAAAATCACAAGTGGCAGATACCGACCCGAACCTACGTCTTGTGCCCACACTTGGCGCCACTGCCCCCGATGCATATGTAAAATCGGATAATGCAAATGATATGCCAAATGCAAGCGAACAGCATGCCACACACAGGCAAACAGAAGCCGCTTTGCGCGAGCATGTGGACCAACTGCTTGCCCATGTCGCCATGCTCGAAGGACGCGCCTCCTTTGAAGTGCAACCGTATATGGCAAAAATCAGCAAGACCACACAAGAGATTTCACACATCTTGAGCACACCGCAACACGAGCGGCAATCTCAAGTTATGATGGGAGGCATGACAGATCATGTCTTTGATTTGCAAAGCCTCTTGCGTCAAGCCCATGACAGCATCTCTCCGCTGGCAGACAGCAAGAACATCGCCCTCTCATGGTTTATGCCCCCGCATTTAGCCCAATGCTATCGCGGCGATGCGCCTCACTTACTCCTTGTCCTGCGTCGTTTGCTGGAAAGCGCAGTATGCGCAACCCACAGAGGCGCCGTGCAACTCTCCGTGCGCCGCGTGCCAGAAAGCGTCAATCCGGGACACTTGCTCTTCACTGTGACCGATACAGGCACAGGCAATCCACCCCATGACCGCAGTGTCACAGCACTCACTCGTGCATGGGAACTCGCCGGAAAAAGTCACGGATTTCTTGGCATTGAATGCGGGCCCCACGGCGCGAACATTTCCTTCACTGTTCACTATGAAGCCACCTCTTCCGACGCGCTCCACGCCGCACTCAATGAAACAGCCGCACGCACGACGCACAGCAGCCATGAGAACTACAGTGCCCCCACAGCGCACATAATAGTCTGCTCCGACAGCGACTGCGACCGCCAAATGTGGGCATTCTTCCTTGAAAATATGCCGCCGCGCGTGCTCGAAGCACGCAATGCCGCAGACGCTGTCAACATCTACGCAGAACACGGCGCCGAACTCATCATATTCGATGGCAATATCGCTGCCGCAGCCCTCACTCAAAGCGTGGACGACATCCACAACCTCGCGCAAGAGCACAATGTGCCGCCTGCGCTGTGCATGGTCTTGGCACCTCATGATACGGACGAAAGCCACGAAGAATTCCGTCAAATGGGCTTTGATGCCCTGCTTGCCGCTCCCATTACCCGCGCGGGATTGCGTGAAGCGCTGGAAAGCGTGTTGCCACACTATGCGTCCGCCGCCGCAGGCTTGCCTCATAACTTAGACCCCAACGACATACACTCCGATATTGACGATGACATCATCGACACAGGTATGCCCAAGCTGGAATTACACCCTGTCACCCCCTATCAAGGCATTTCCGCTTCAAGACCGGAAGGCGTCGAAGAAGTGCCCCTTGATATGCTTCTGGAGAGCGCAGACGCCGCCTTCCCACAAGAAACGGACACAAGCCCTGTACCTCAAGAAGATGTCCTGAGCCTGCCCAAGCCTGCGATGGCACCGGAAGTGCGCTCAGAACAGGAACAGCACGGAGAAGCGGACATTCAAGAAGCCGCGGAGCACCAAGAAGAACTCGTGCGTCAGGCAGCATTGCAAAAGGAATTGTCCGACCTGCAAGCCCTGAGCATGCAAACTTTTGGCCCCGAAACGGAGCCTGTTGTCATGGCCAATGTCGTCACAGACGACGATGTCGTCGTAGACAATGATGTTGTCGTCGGCAATGAGGTTGCGGAGAATGTTGTTGTGGACACTGTCGTTGCCCCAGAGAATGTCGTTTTTATGGACAACACAGACGCCGCCGCCGATGATGACGATGACGATGATGATGATGATGATGATGATGATGATGATGACGCCGTCCCAACCCCCTTTGCCCAATCAACAGCAGAACCAACCACAGAACCCATAACAGACGATCCAGTCACTGAACCCACGACAGAATCGGCTGCGGAACCTGTTCAGCCGGAAAGTGTCGCATCCGGCCTTGTGCCCAATGTCGCATCAAGTGTTGCATCAAGTGTTGCATCAAGTGCGACAGCGGGGAGCACATCGAGCACATCAAGCGCATCAAGCGCATTAAGGCCTTCCCTCAGCGATGGCATGCTCCCCACTCCTGAGATGGCCTTTGGCGACCAAGTACAAGCTTTGCCCCGTCTTTCTGTGCAACACAATACTGCGAAGGCGGGCAATAGTACGACGAGTGTGATGTCGCAGTTGGTGATGGGCAGTGCGAGTTCGGTGACTTCTTCTTTGGCGTCCCCCTCGTCCCCTTCGTCTTCCGCGTCCTCCGCTTCCCCTTCGCCCTTGATGACGACGCAGGACGCTCCCACTTTTGCGCCAGTCACGCTTGAGCCGACGAAGCCGACGCCAAGCCCCAAAATAGAAGCAGTAGTGTCCCCAGAAGTGTCCCCAGAAGCGCGGACACAAGCGCCCGAAAACGGTCAAAATGTGTCCTCCTTGAGCGAAGGGATTTTGCTCAGCTTTGACCCACCAGATAGCGCCGCATCTACTGACACAGCCGCCGCACAGTCGCCCTCTTCGGAAGAGGGGACTTCTACGAGCGAACAGCCTTCCCCCGCAGAGAGCAGCCTTTTAGACTTGGTTTCCAACCTGCGCGAAAACAATACACAGCGCACAGCAAAAGGGAATGCTGCGTATTTGCAATCATTCTTGGATGTGGAGCCGCCGGCTGCGGCGACTGCCTCACCTGTTGCGTCTATTCCACCTATTGCGCCTCCTGCGCAATCAACATTGACGCTGACGCCGACATCGTCTGCGCCTGTCCTAAAAATTGCGCCAGACATTGCACAATCGGCTGAAAAAGAGGCCGCCGCCGCGACGAAAACGCAGAAGTTGACACTGACAAACGAGGCCGCAAAGCATCCTGCGGCGCCATCGCTTGAGGTAAAGCCCGAGGTGGCAACACACGAGATAAAGCCCGAAGCTGAAACTGAAGCTGAAGCTGACGCGCACGTATCTGTCAAGCCTGTTAAAAAGAAAAAGGAGCTTCATCTCACCTCAAAGGTCACCTTTGTCAAGACGCCTAAGCGCGAAGATGCGGTGCCCACAGTAATGCCCGAACAGGTAAAACCGGAACAGGCAAAGCCGGAAGTTGCGCCTCTGTCTATGACACCAGCGACCCCTGAGCCAATAAAGCCAGAAGTTGCAGCAAAGCCAGAAGTTGCAGCAAAACAAGAGGTTGCGCCAAAAGCTGTCGCACAGCCCGCGCCGCCACAAAAGGCTGTACGTCTCTCTATGCCGGAAGTGGCGCCCATAAAAACTGTGCCTCAGGAAACTGGGCCTCAGGAGACGACGCCGTCTGGGCAGAGCATTGAGCCTGTACACATTCCGCAAGAGACATTGACCTTCCTTTCTTTTGACGGAGCGCAGCCGCCTTCGCACACTGTTCAGGCGTCCTCTAAAAGCGCTGCAAAAAAAACTGAGGACAGACCCGGGACAACGCTCGTGGCGCCGCTTGGGACAACACTTGGCGACACAGGTGGCCAGCCGATTGAGGCGGCGATTGAGGAGCCGAAGGACTTTTCCTTTGAGCGCAGTGACACAGAGGCACCTTTATCTCCCGAGCCAAGTGTGTTACAGCCTTTAGAGCAGCTCACCCGCGACCTTGACGCGTCTATGACAGAGGCGTGGAAAAGCTTTGATGCCAACAATCCTGCGGGCATTGCCTTGGCTGCCGGCAGCATCGCCAACAACGCGGAAAACTATGCATTGCGTACTCTTGCGCGTATGGCACGCACTGTCGAGGCTGCCGCCAACGCCAAGGACATGGAGTGTTTGGGCAATATCCTTCCAGACCTTGAAACGACACTGGAACGGACGCGCATAGGTTTACAACAATAAAACATATATTGGAGGAATAACATGAGTTATCAACGCATTTTATTGCCTGTGAGTGGCAAGCATACCGGGGAACGCGCCTGCAAGGCTCTTTTCCACGCCGTCAACTTGTGCGCTGAAGGCGGCGAGATTGTGCTTTTGCATGTAGGCGAGCCACTTCCTCAGCGCGTGGGCGGCGAAGCGCACGATGAGCTGAAGCAAGAAGCGCAGCTTGAAGGCGAAAAAATCCTTGCACCTGTCCTTAAGGCTGTGCGTGAGACAAGCGTTGCTTGTAAAACAGTTGTCATGGATGGTACGCCCGCCCGCACCATCGTACAGGCAGCGCATGAACACAACTGCGACATTATTGTCATGTTCACGGACGGACACGATTCGCTTTCTGACATCCTTCTTGGCGGCGTCACCGAACGCGTGCTCAGGAATACGGATGTCCCCTTGTTAGCTATTCGTAAGTAAGACTTTTTTTGGGGAAAACTTTTTTTGTTAAAAAGTTTTCCCCAAAAAAATAAAATCTGAACCTACCCTAAAAAAGCAAAAAAACAAAACAGTCTTCTCCAAACCCCTTTCAAAAAAACATTAGAATGACCTGTACCCCCACTCAAAGGCTTCTTTGTAATCTTGCGTTCCATGCAGACTTGTGTTATAGATTCCCTTCATGTGAACCATATTCTACATTGTAGAATATGGTATTTTTTTAAAAGCGAGTAGAACTATGTCGAAAAATGCTGAAAAGCCCCTGAACGAAAATGAAAAACCTGCTGTTGCAGACGCGTGGTACAATATCATCTTTGATAGCCGCGTACAGCGTTTCATCGTGGCGCTCATTATTCTCAACACCATCACCCTCGGCTTGGAGACATCCGAGCGCGTTGTAAACTTCTGCGGCGGTTTTTTATACGCCTTTGACGTCTTTGCATTGAGCATTTACACCATTGAAATCACACTGAAGCTCATTGCTTTACGCACAAAGTTTTTCCGCGACGGATGGAATGTCTTTGACTTTCTCATCGTAGGCATAGCCTACCTGCCAGCCGTTGGGCCATTGTCAGTGCTCCGTTCGTTGCGGATTTTGCGCGCCATGCGCATCATAAGCGCCATCCCGCGCTTGCGCGTCATTGTGCGCTCACTTATCACTTCGCTGCCAAGCATTGGTTGGATTTCTGTACTCCTCATGGTGGTGTTTTATATTTTTGCAGTCATGTCCACACGCCTTTTTGGCAGCACATTCCCCGAATGGTTTGGGACACTTGGTGAATCCTACTATACTCTTTTCCAAATTCTCACCCTCGAAAGCTGGTCCATGGGAATCGCGCGTCCTGTGATGGAGCAGTTCCCCTATGCGTGGCTTTTCTTTGTGCCCTTCATCTTGCTCACATCCTTTGTGGTCTTAAATGTCTTCATCGCTGTCATTGTGGGCGCCATGGGTGACATCCGCGCAGAAGACCAAGCGCAAGCCGCAAGCGCCTCGTTGGCACAGCAAGAAGGGACAAATCAGGAACTGCTCATCGCAGAAATTGCCCTCATGCGTGAACAACTCACACGCCTTGAGGCATTGAGCAAGCAGCTCGACACAAAATAGCAGCTCTTTTCAACAGACTGATAAAGATAACACAAACTTTTAAAACGTATAAGGGGAAACTTTTTAGAAAAAGTTTCCCCTTATGTATATGAAGCTAGAGAGTTAAAGCAGGCAGGACGACAGCGCCTAGTCAAGCCCCATAGCTTTTGCCGCTTTCTTGGCAGCACTTTTAATTTTATTCATGGCGCCTTCTGGTGGATGATGCTTTTCAAACTCGTGCAACAGCTCTTCCTGCTTCTCACTGATACTTGTAGGAATAACAACGACAACTTCCACAAGTAAATCGCCGTTGCGAGACTGTCCAAGGTGGGGCATGCCCTCGCCCTTAATGCGTAACACTGTCCCGCCTTGCGTCCCCTTGGGAATATCAAGACTCACAGCGCCGTTCAAAGCGGGTATTTCCACACGACATCCAAGAATAGCTTGGACGAAGGAAATTTTCTGCGTATAAATGAGGTCTTGCCCTTGGCGGTGGAATGTTTTGTCCTGCTCAACGGTGATGACCACATACAAATCCCCGGGAGGGCCGCCATTGATGCCCGGCTCCCCTTCATTGCGCACGCGTAGACGGGTGCCCGTATCCACACCTGCAGGCACGCGTACAGACAGTTCGCGCGTTTCGGCAATGATACCCTGTCCCGTACAACGCGGACAGGGTTTCGCGATGATTTTACCTTCCCCACGACACACGGGGCAGGGGGTGGATATTTGGAAAAAGCCCTGCGCACGACGCACTTGTCCCGAACCACCGCAGTGCATGCATGTTTCTGCTGTGGTGCCGGGCGCCGCACATGAACCATTGCACTCAGGGCAGACGACGCGCTTGGGTAATTTTAAGGTGATTTCATCGCCACGAGCGGCTTGCATGAAGGAAATATTGAGGTTGTAGCGAAGGTCGCTGCCAACCATGGGGCGATTTCGCCCGCCTCCGGCAAAACCAAAAAGGTCGCCGAAGATGTCGCTGAAATGTGAGAAGACATCCTCGGTGCTGCCAAAACCGCCAGCACCGCCACCTTGCACGCCAGCATGCCCGAAACGATCGTAACGACCCCGTTTTTCGGCGTCGCGCAAAACGTCGTAGGCTTCGGCCGCCTCCTTAAATTTTTGTTCCGCTTCGGGATTGTCGGGATTGCGGTCGGGATGATATTGCATCGCAAGACGGCGGTAGGCCTTTTTGATTTCTTCCTCGGAGGCAGATTTTCCAACTCCGAGGACTTCGTAATAATCTCTTTGACTCATGGTCTGGTGCCAAACTTTTTAAAAGAATATATGAACCCACACCAAATCATTTGGCGGGCGCCTGTATCTACGAAACGGAGGACGATAGTTCAAACGGCGCTAAAACCTGTCTTCACTGTCATCGTCATTGTCAGCATCTGCACCATAGGAGTCGATGCGTGTTCCTAAGCTGTCGGAAAATATATCGTCCTCAGGGAATCTTGATGGAGACTGTGGCGCAAATTCCGAACCTAAGGCTTGTTCAGAGTCATGGGCGACAGACGCGGCATATGTATCGCGCGACGCGTCTGCTAAGGAGCCGTCGTCAAAAGAACTGCCTGTGTCATCGCTGTCATCCACATAGACTTCCATGAACGCTGCGCCGCCATTGGAGCTGTCGTCATCGTCTGCCTCGTCTGCGGCCTTATCATACGCGGCAAGGTCCATGGCTTGTGCTTGCGCCAAACGAGCATTTGCTGCGCTAATATCAGGTACTTCCACGATGTAATCGTCGGTTTCGTAGCTGTCGGAATCATAGCCGGCTATGTGGCGCTTGGTGCCGTCGGACGGCGTAAAATAAGAACGATCCTCGGGCAATATCTTGCCGGCGGCAATTTCCCGCAGTGCGGTAACAACTTCTTTGTTGCGTGTATCCACAAGGCTTTCGTAGCCTTCGCGGTACTGATAGACGCGCTTAATGGTCATTTGCACGAGCAAAAACCTGTTATCAACGCGTTCTTGGCAGTCCTCGACTGTAATACGTGCCATAAATTTCTCCGTATTATAGGTAATATAGATTCATTCTTCCCTTTGTCCAGTGGGGAAGAATGTTTTTCTGTGATTTTCGTTACACGCAAAGGAGCCATGAAGCAGCACGGGGCCTCCCTTCATGGATATAGGTGCGAGAGACTTCATTTACAGGTCGAACATATTATACACACAGCTTTTTAGAGTCAAGGTTTTTTCTTTAAAAAAAATTCACTCTTTTTTTTGTCCACAAAAACAGCAAAAAGTGCCCCCACATGGACAGACACAGACAAAAAAACTCTCTCGCTTGCACAGCAATTAAAATTTATTTAGTGTTGACACGGTTCTAAATATTTCCTAGAAGGGTGTTTATGGGAGAAAGCCCAGAACACGCGATTACACTGTTTTTCGCGTGAAAATCATATTATTTTGGAGAAAATTATGAAAACGAATGTCATTAAATATATTTTGTGCCTCTGCCTCTTATGCGGTTTCGCCAGCGCAACACATGCCGCCGAAGCCACAGCACCCGACGGCACAAAAAAAATGTCCATGAGTCCCGATGAACAAGCCATCGCCATCTTCATGAATCAGGACATGGCTGAGGCGTGGAAATCCAACAAGCCCGGCAAAGTCTTAGAACTCTACAGCGACTCAGAACCCGTCATGTGGTTCGACGGCACCAATGGCAAAACCATCACCGACAAAGCCGCCAAGGAAAAGGAGCTCAAAGCCTTCTTTGAAAAACACAAAGTTCTCAGCTTCACCGCTGGCAATGTGGTTGTGACAAAGATTGACGATTCCTTAGGCTTTGTCACCACAGGGCAAAAACTCCTTGTGGCTGATCTCAAAACCGGGGATGAAGTGGAAGTCAATGTTCAGGCCATGTACGAAGTGCTCAAGGAAAGCGACGGCAAATGGCGCGCACATCGTGAGTTTACTTTCATGGACGACGCTGACACTGTGAGCAGTGCCGGCCTGTAAAACCGTCTTGGGGAGCGGGGTGCGCAGCACCCCCTCCCCCTCACAAAAGAAAAGGAGTACCTATGTTCTGTAACCAATGCGAGCAACGAGCGCCCGGTAAGGATGGAAACCCCGACGGCTGTACCAAGCGCGGCGTCTGTGGAAAAACTGAAAGTCTTGCTACATTGCAAGATGCTCTCATCTACGCTTTGCGCGGCTTTTCCGCCGCCGCTCTTAAATTTGAAAAAAATGAAGAGCCAAACAGCGAGGCAGACCTCTTCCTTGCCGAAGCGCTCTTTGCCACCCTCACAAATGTCAACTTCTCCGATGATGCCATTATGAATGATATTCGCACAGCCGTTGCATGGACGCTGCGCTTTGAAGGAAAAGATGAGGAGGGCGAGGTGGTTGAACAAGCCGCTCTTGATGCCATCTTACAACGTGACAATGGCATCAAGCATTTGTCAGAAAATGAAGACGTCTGCTCTGCCATGCAAATCCTCCTCTTTGGCATTAAAGGCCTTGCCGCTTACACCGTCCACGCCGCCGTCCTCGGTAAGCGAGACCCGGCAGTGTTCCAATTTATGAAGCGCGCCCTCGTGGCCGGCATGCCTGATGAGCAAGGCGCCCCTCAAGAGCTGACCATGCCTCAATGGCTTGAGCTTTTATTGGAGTGTGGCACTGTCAACGTGCGCGCCATGGAATTGTTAGAAACGGGACACACCGAACAGTTTGGCTGTCCCGTCCCCACGCCTGTGAACCTCGGGCACCGCGCGGGCAAAGCCATAGTCGTCTCCGGCCATGACCTCCTCTTCTTGCACGAGCTTCTCAAGCAAACGGAAGGCACAGGCATCAATATATATACACACGGGGAAATGCTGCCCGCCCACGGCTATCCGGTTCTCAAAGCATTCCCTCATCTTGTGGGACATTACGGAACCGCATGGCAAAATCAAAAGAAAGAGCTGGTGAACTTCCCCGGCGCTGTGCTTTTCACAACAAACTGTATTCAAGAGCCTAAGGGATATGAGGAAAACGTCTTCACAAGCGGAGTTGTCCGCTTTGAAGGTCTCACCCACTGTCCTGAGACAAACTTCTCGGCCGCCATCGTCAAAGCGCAAGAGTTGCCGGGTTTTGAGGAAGATGTCGAAGGCGCCACGGTCACCGTCGGCTTTGGGCAGCAAACGCTCTTAAACGCCGCACCACAAGTTCTCGAAGCCGTGGCACAAGGCGCATTGAAGCATATCTTCGTCGTAGGCGGCTGTGATGGCGCCAAGCCCGGTCGTAACTATTTCACGGAATTTGTAGAAAAAACACCTCAGGACACCCTTGTTCTCACCCTCGGCTGTGGAAAATATCGCTTCTTCGACAAAGACCTCGGCTCCCTCGGCCCCTTCCCTCGTCTCATGGATGTAGGACAGTGTAACGACGCCTATGTCGCAGTGAAAATAGCGCTCGCATTGGCAGATGCGCTCAAATGCACTGTCAATGACCTCCCCCTCTCTCTTGTTATTTCGTGGTACGAACAAAAAGCTGTCGTCGTATTCCTCAGCCTTCTCGCCTTGGGCGTTAAAAACATTACCCTCGGCCCCTCGCTACCGGCCTTTATCTCGCCAAATATTCTACAGCTGCTGGTCACGCAATGGGGAGTTCGACCCGCAGGGCACGCAGACGACGATCTCAAACTCATGCTTGGCTAGTATTACAGTTGTTGTAGTTTTTTTGGAAGGGGTTTGGGGAAGACTTTTTTCTTGGGGGAAAACTTTTTTTAGGAAAAAAAA
>CAYJGA010000019.1:0-12372 GCA_964369255.1 uncultured Desulfovibrionaceae bacterium | reverse complement strand
CCGTGGCCTCCAGAGTGTTCTATGTGGAAGAAGACCCACGGGTAGAGGCCGTCATGGACGCTCTGCCCGGCGCCAACTGCGGCGGTTGTGGCTATGCCGGCTGTGAAGGTTATGCCATTGCTGTGGTCAACGAACCGGGTGTTGCGGCCTCCCTCTGTGTGGCTGGCAGCGCTGAAACAAGTATCACTGTGGGTGAACTCACCGGCAAAGCCGTGGGTGCCTCCGATCCGCAAATATCCTTCCGCCGCTGCGACAAATACGCCGGCAAGGTGAAGGCGCGCTATCAGTATCAAGGTATGCCTTCGTGCGCCGCCGCGACGCTCCTCATGGGCGGTTCCGACGTGTGTTCATGGTCGTGCCTCGGCTTTGGCGACTGCGTCGAAGCGTGTCCATTTAATGCCATGACCATCGAAAACGGTCTTGTGCATATCAACAAGGCTCAGTGCACGGGTTGTGGCATTTGTATCAAGGCTTGTCCGCGCAGTTCCTTGGAGCTTATCCCCATGCGTGCGCGGGTGGCTGTTCACTGCGCCACGAAGGATAAAATGCGCGCAGTTATGGACGTGTGCGAATCCGGTTGTATCAACTGCGGCAAATGTATCAAGGCATGTCCTGCCAAGGCCATTGCCACTGAAGACGCCCGTATCGTCCTTGACCAGCAAAAATGCCTCAGTTTTGGCTCTGAATGTCAGGAAGCGTGCGTCAGCGGATGCCCGCGTAAAATCATACGCGCTCTGTGCCCGACGCTTGAGAATGTCATTCAGGTAGCTGCTGTAAAGGCCGATGAAGAAGCGCGGGAAAAGAAGGCTAAGGCTGAAGCGGCAAAAGCCGCAAAAGCGGCAGCAGAAGCAGAGGCAAAAGCCAAAGAAAGTGCTGCGCCAAAAGAGGGTGTTGCAGAAAACACCGCCCCGCAAGCGTAAAGGAGCGAAAAACATGTCCATATTCAACAAGCAACTTACGCGGCGGAGCCTCTTAAAGGGCGCCGCCTTGGGCGTCGCCTCAGGAGCCGTTGTGGCACAAGTCCCCGCCGCATTTGCACTGTCGCACGAAAGCGACAGCGCAAGTATTCATACGCAAACGCGTTTAGCTCTCGGAACATTCGTGACACTGCATGCCATGCACAGCAGCAAGGATGTGGCAGAACACGCGCTTGGTCGCGCGTTTGAACGCATCGACGCCCTTGAAGCAGAGCTGACGCGTCATGACAGCGCCGCCCCGCTTGCACACTTGCGCAAACATGGCAGTCTTGACACCGGCAGTCTCGACAGTCGCGACACCCGCGACGGGGCCGCAAGTCTTGTTCATGTTCTGCAAAGAGCAGCACGGGCGCACAGCCTTACACAAGGCGCCTTCGACATCAGCGTCGCGCCCCTTGTGGACTTGTACAGCGCCCATCAAAACCCGCAAGGCAGCATGCGCCCCATCAGCGCCGCGGAGCTTGCAGAGGTGCGCGAACTTGTGAGCGCGTCCGACGTGCATATAAGCAATGACGGGCGCCGTGTGCGTCTTGGGCGCTCCGGAATGGCGCTGACCCTCGATGGTATCGCCAAGGGCTATATCGTCGACAAAGCCTCCGAGACGCTCTTGCAGCACGGCGTCGCAAGCCATCTTGTGAACATCGGCGGCGACATCCGCGCCAGCGGCGTCAAGAGCGCGGGGCAGCCGTGGCGCATTGCCATTGAAAACCCCGCCGCGCAGGGAGCCGGTGTCGGTCATAAGGCGCTTACTTTGCCGCTCCATGCGTCCATAGCCACATCCGGTAACTATGCCATGTTCTATGATGCGAAAAAGCAGCACCATCATCTCATCGACCCTACGCGCAAGCAAAGCCCGCAGCATATCAGTTCTGTGTCTGTGCTGGCGCCCACGGCTCTTGAGGCAGACGCCCTTGCCACCGCGATCTCAGTGCTTCCCATCAACGCAAGTCTGCAACTTATTCGCAGTCTCGCGGGCAGGGAGTGCTGCATCATCAATGCGCAAGGCCGTGTGCTAACGAGTGAAAAATGGCCTGTGGGTTGTTAAAAAGTACGCTGTATTAAATGAAAAAACATTGAGAAAAGGGTGGCGTAATGCCACCTTTTTTTATTTAACATAAAAGGAGAATTGTATGAAAGTATTATGTATTTGTGGTAGTCCGCGAAGCAAGGGCAACTCGCACACAGTGCTTCAAAGCGTCATTGATGGCATCAGCGAAAACATTCCGTCCGCAGAAGTGACATCTATTTCGGCGTATAAGCAGAAGGTCTCTGCCTGTGTTCACTGTGATTCTTGCCGCAATGGCAAGAGCGAACACTGTATTCAGAAGGACGACACCCGCGCTGTCATCGCCATGGTGGAAGAGGCCGATGTGCTTGTCCTGAGTACGCCTGTGTATTGGTGGGGCATCAGCGCACAACTCAAGCTTATTGTGGACAAGTTTTATTCCCGTGAACCTGTGCTCAAAGAGCAGCGCAAAAAGCTTATGGTTCTTGGTGTAGGCGCGGGCGCTCTCGATGACAAGCAGCACGACATCATTCGCAGTCAATTTGAATGTATTTGTGGATATTTAAACTGGGAGTTAGCCGCAAGCGTTGCTTTTAGCGCGTATGAAGCTGGTGAAATAGCAGAGAATGCCGACGCCATAGAACAGGCTCGCGCGCTGTGGAAAAACCTTTAGCAGGCTGTTGCTCTGAGGTGTTGTTTAAAAGGCTTGTGGGGGGAAAGCTTTTTTCCTAAAAAAAGTTTCCCCCCACAAAAAAAACTTAAAAAAATAAAAAAAAGCTTCCCCTAAACCCCTTCAAAAAAACCTCTTTATTGAGAAACAGCCCCTAATATGACCATTTGCCATCGTAGCTGATCATTTCGGTGAGTCGGCGGGTTCTTGTGGGGAGACACTCTGCTTTGAGAGCAGCGCTCTTAGTTGCGCCGCGGCATTCATAGTGAACTTCCTGATAGCGCACAAGACCTACTCGAGGAGTATTGGGAGCGGCGGCGGGGCGTAATTCTGTGCGCATGCTGGCGGGGTCTATTTCCACGTAGCGAGCCACATATTCGCTGCCTTCCTTTGTGACGGACTTCTTGCTCTTGGGCGGTTGTACGCTTCCTGCGGCATATTTCACAAGGCGCATGCCCGTTTCGTCGAGCTGTTTCTTGATGACTTCCTCAGAAGCTGCATGAGCGAGTGTTGTGGGGAGGGCGCTCATGAAGAGCGACGCGGAAACGAAGAGTGCCAATATAAATCGAGCCATGGTGATACCTCAAAAAAATATACAAGGAGGCAATCCTTTATTGGACTGCCTCCCTGTATGCGCATAATGTTATTCAAACATGATTTCCACACGACGGTTCATGTAACGACCTTCTTCGGTGGCATTGTTGTATTTATAAGATTTGCCGCGACCGATGGCTTCGATACGACTTGCGGGGACGCCTTGGCTTGCGAAGAAGTTCTTCACAGCAGAAGCACGTCTCTTGGAGAGACCCATGTTGTAGTTTTCGCTTCCGATGGAGTCTGTCCAACCATTCAAAATGATTGCTTTGTTGGGGTTCGCCTTAATGATGTTAGCGGCTTCTGTCAAAATGGCAACAGCTTTGCTGTCCAATTTGTCGGAGTTAAACGCAAAGTTTACACCGCGCAAGACGATAACATCTTCGCCTTCTTCGCACCATACATCAAGTACAAACTTTTGCAAAACTGCGTCATTGGTGGCCAAGTTGACGCCGTCAGCGACGATGGTTTGGGGGTTCAATGCGGCGATTTGCTGGATAACCTCTTTACCATTCTTAGAGTCGGCAAAGGAGATGACGTGTACGATGAGGTCGCGCTGTGAAGCATAGATGCCCTTAACGACTTCCACCAAGTTAAGGCCGCGGTTATTATCGCCGTCGGTCACAAGGATGAGGGCAGCGTCGCGACGCATGCTAGATATCCAAGGCTCATAGGTTTTGAGGCCTGTGCCCATGGGGGTGAGGCGACCAAAGATGGGCAAATTGCTGTTAAGCTTGTTAATGGCAGCGCCCATTTCGGAGCGATTCCAAAGGCCTTGGTTAATCATGGTTGCGGCGGGAGCTAAGGTGTGCATGCCGCCGTGATAGTCAAGGTCGGGGATGATGGAATTGATGCGGGTTAAGACGACTTTTGCCAAGTCCATCTTGATTTCCTTCATCTTGGAATTGGTCATCATCATGGAACCGGAATAATCCACAACAAAGTCAAAACTGTCTACTTTTTTGCTGCACATGGTGGGTGCTGCTGCAAAAGCAGAAAAAGCAAGGGTTACGCTCAAGAGCGCTGTGAAAAAGGCAATGCGGAATAGTTTCATAAATCCTCCAAAATCAAAAAAACTTGCAGACACCTGACGCAATCAGCGCAGTTTTCTGCACACAACAACCATAAAGAGTGATAGAAAAGATATACTATGAGCCAAAAACAACATAACAATGTATCAAGGAATGTCTTTCTGGTAGCATCCTTCCTTTTGCGGACTCTTCGTTGGTGCTGCTCTAGAAGAGCAACACCCCTCTCACCTCTTATACAAAATTTTGAACGCCATAGCAAGGCCTTAAGGCGCAAAGTTGCAATATTGAAATAGTCTAGAAACGAGGCGTGGTTATATAGAATCGTGTGTTTTTTGCTCAGGTCACGCAAAGGGGTACGGCGTACAGCGCAGAATGAATGGCGTTCAGGGGAGCTTGCAATTTTTTAAATATATGTAAGCTTATTCCATGAATATAGAAAGAAGCTCACAGGTGGGAAGTAGGGCTTTATGCGCCTACTTCCCATGCAGCGTTCTTCGTTATTTTTTAGCGCCGGCAATGCCGAGCTGAAGTGCTTTTAAGTTAGCTTCTACAATTTTCGCGGGCAAGAATGTGCGGATGCCTTTTTCCATGGCGGCGATGGTCTCTTCCGGACTGTCACCTATGGGCAGCAAGCCAGTGGCACACAGAGCACCAAGCAAAACCGTGTTGCCGCTTTGTATGGAACCTGCCTCTTGTCCAAGGGTGCGACAGGGGAGAAAAAGGGCGTCGGGGCAGGCGGCGCGAATAGTCTCCTGTATGCTGTCAAGAGGCGGATATGCTTCCTTGCCAAGGCAAACGCTCACCGGCGGCAAGGGGTCCGTACTGCTCAATATTTTCCCCGTGGGGGCAAGATATGGCAGGGCGCGCAGTGTTTCCAACGGCTCAAAGCCAAGGAGCACATCCGCTTCGCCGTGTCCCAACTTGGACGAAAGCCAGCCGCCAAGAAGGACGACAGATTCCACAACACCGCCGCGCTGTGCCATGCCATGGACTTCCCCTGCAACTACAGTAAGACCCTGCTGCAAGGCCACGCGCGCCAAGAGTGTGGTGGCTGTGAGTGTACCTTGACCGCCCACGCCTGTCATATAAATTCGCATACGTTTTTCATTTTGCATGATTAAGCCTCCTTGCGCTGTGCCTTAAAGGCTGTGGGAGCCACTTGGAGACAGACCATACAGCCTGCACACAGGGTGGAGTCCACAGCGATTTTGTCGTCCTGACGCACAAAGGCAGGACATGCTAATTTTTCCACACACAAAGCCGCGGCCTCGTTTTGCTCTGCCACATAGGCCACTTGCTTGGCAGACTTCTTCAAAGCACGCCGCGCATAAAGTACGCATGGCTCTTCTGCAATGAGAACGCGCACGCCGCTCTCTGCCTTCAGCTCTTCCAAAGCCTTCGTGATGGAGCGCACATTATAGGCCTTAACTGTGCGCATGTGCTTCACGCCCATGCCACTCACAATGGCTTCAATGTCTAAATGCAGCGCATCCGTCCCCAGAACATCTTGCAGCATGCCGGGGTTGGGCTGGTGTCCTGTCATGGCCGTGGTGCCATTGTCGAGGATGACAAGCAGGACATCATGCTTATTGAATACGGCGTTGGCGAGCCCCGTAAGACCTGTATGGAAGAATGTGGAGTCACCGATGAAGGCCACGACGGGCTTGTCGGACACGGCGGCAAAACCACAGCCGGCAGAAATGGACGCGCCCATACAGACAAGGAAATCAGCCATACGCAGCGGAGGCAAAAGTCCAAGAGTATAACAGCCTATGTCGCTGGCATAGTGGGCATTGTCGCCATAAACTTCCCGCACAGCGTAGTAGACGGAGCGATGCGAACAGCCGGGACACAGGTTCGGTGGTCTGTTGGGCAGAGGCTGTGTCGCCGCAGCCGCAACAGGAGCAATCACAGCAGCAGTCGCAGCAACAGGAGCAGTCGTAGCCGCAGTTACGGACTTTTCACCAGATACTCCATCAGATGCTGCGTCCTTTTCCTCGCTTAAGAGCGCGGCAAGGCGACGCATCACAAGCGCTGTGTCGTATTCACCTTGTACAGTAAGAAAATCATTCTTTCCTTCAATACGCACTGTGATGTTAAGGCGTTGCGCAAGAGCGCGTAAATCGCTTTCAAGAAGGACGGCGCCTTCTTCTATGACGAGCACAGTGTCGTGAGATTGCAAAAATTCTGTAAGCGACTTTTCCGGCAAAGGCCATGTCATGCCCAGCTCAAGAATATCCACCTGCTCTGTCCAGTCTCCGGCAAAGAGGGCATCATGCATGTAGGCACGGGCAATGCCGCTGGCGATAATGCCAAGGCGCGCATTGTCCACTGTGCGCTTTTTGCAGTATTCTTCCGCTGTTTCCTTGGCGCCCTCCATGGCTTTTTCAAGGGCAATGTGGCGCATACGCGCCACAGCAGGCACAGGAACAAAGCGCTGCGGGCAACGCTCAAAGGTCTTAATGGGAGCAGGTTGTGGCAAAGGGCCAAGGGTCACAGGGCCGCGTTGATGGTTGAGGCGCGTCGTGGTGCGCAAGAGCACAGGCTGTTCCATGTCGCGCGCAAGAAGAAGCCCGTCGCGCGTCATATTCCGCGCTTCCTTGGCTGTGGCAGGCTCAAAGCAGGGCATGCCGGCAAAGCGGGCATAGTGACGATTGTCTTGCTCATTTTGACTGGAATGGCAGCCGGGGTCATCGGCAGAAAGGAGGAGAAGTCCGCCGGGCAGACCTGTGTATGTGGTGGTGAGAAGGGGATCCGCGGCTACATTGACGCCCACATGCTTCATGGTAACAAGGGTAAGCGCCCCTGCGAGAGCGGCGCCTGCGCCCACTTCATAGGCCACTTTTTCATTGACAGAATATTCCATCCGATAGCGATCTTTGCCGCCAATCTTATGAAATGTGTCGGGCACTTCTGACGAAGGTGTTCCGGGATAGCAAGTGACCACATTGACGCCCGCTTCAAGGGCTCCTCGCACAATGGCCTCATTCCCCAACAAAAGGTGGACGGCGCCTGCGCTCTCTTCCAACAGAGGGTGACTCATATATTCTCCTTAAAACTCTTAATTTGTCTCAGTTGTTGTGCCTGTTTGGGCATACTTTTCGGCGTGTTTTGCTCTGTAGAGGTAGAAAGCGGCTTCAGAAGGTGCGAGAGAGGCAGCCATTGCCTCGAAAGTTTTTTGCGCTTTTGCCACGTCGCCCGCCTCAAGAGCCGCTTCTGCAAGGGGTTCTTGGACAAGCATCTCATAACCCTCTGGCACGCGGGGCAAGAGCTTTTCAAGCACAACGAGAGCGTCCGCGGGTTTTTTGGCCATTAAAAGCGCGCGTCCTTCATTGAGCGCGGCCATAAGCCCCATGGCACTCTTGGGGTCATCTTGCTCAAGTTGTGCAGCAACGCTCCCAAAGTGTGTGGCTGCCTCAGCATAGGCTTCGATTTCCATGGCACTCTCTGCCAAGTCCAGCGTGATAGCGAGACGCATGGAGTCGGGAGCCTTGGGCAAAAAAGCCCGTAATTGTGCGATGCGCTCTTGCCCTTGATTAGACAACATGATTTTGCTCAACTCATGCTGGGCCTCGGCCTCGGCCTTGTCTGTATAGTAACCGTAGGCGCCAACACCCACAAGAACAAGCACAAAGAGGCCAAGCGTGCACATGATGTTCACAGCATGCTTCATAAGAAATTGTAACAATGGTGCGGCTTCTGTAGATACTTCTGCTTGCAACTCGTTCAAAAGCTGCCCGCTCTGCTGCCCACCTTGTTGTGGCATTTGCGGGGGCAACACCGGACCGCCGGGGAATGGACCCTGTTGGGACATAAATTACTCCTTATTTATACGCGCATAAGCAACGCGAATATTTCGTACCAATACCATATGAAAAGAAACGAGTGTAATAAAGGTCATATGGGATTGTCAATATGTTTGATGGGGACGCTGAGACTATTTTAGGCATGCTTCCTGTGTCTGTTGTCCTGCTTCAATATGATGGAGAGCACGAGGGATGCGTTGCAAAATGTCAGAAGCGCCATTGCCGCGCGCGGGAAAGTCTTGCTGGGTGTAAATGCCCGCGCGTGCGTGGACTATAAGACCGAGGGCAGCGGCGCGCAGACTCTTTTGCTTGTGGAAGGCATCGTATTGCGCTTGGCTTAATCGTGCCATAAGGGCGGCGATGCACCCTGTGAGCACATCTCCGGAGCCTGCCACAGCGAGCGCCGGAATATCGTGCGGGAGTATGCCAACAGAGGAAGAACCATGCGCGTGATTGTGTCCAAGCAAAGCACCTGCACCCTTGAGCAGCCACACACACGGCGCCTTATCCATAAGGGCGTGCAGGGCGTCTTCCCTGTTTGCTTGAATAGTGTGCGACGAAAGGGCTTTGTCCGTGATGCTCAAAAGGCGTGCCGCTTCGAGAGGGTGAGGCGTTAAAATATCATCAGGGCGCACAAGGAGGAGTAAATCGCGTTCTTGTGCTAAAATATTCAATGCATCCGCATCTATGACAGCGGGCGGACGCTTCGGAATGGCAAGAACTGCGCGCACAAAAGCGCAGGCGTCTTCGCTTGTGCCCAAGCCGGGGCCAAGAGCAATGGCATGACACGCATGAATGCGCTCGAGTAATTTGTCCGGCAGACCCTGCGATAGGTTCGGCGGCCATAAGTCACCCTCAAGAGGCAGTGTCATGATGTCGGCCTTGCCCGCCTTTATCTCTGCGCACCATGCCTCCGGCGCCGCCACGGTCACAAGACCCGCCCCCGTGCGCACGGCGGCGAGGGCGCTCAAATGCGCCGCACCTGTCAATCCGTAGGAGCCGCCAAGCACGAGCACATGCCCCCACATATTTTTATGACTCTGCGGCTTGCCTTGCGGCATAAGGGTTGCAAGACGCGGCAAGCACGGCGTGTGTCTCAGTTCTGTGTCAGACGTCAACGCATAATAGGAGCTTTTTATGGATTCATGAACAGCGCGGGGGATGCCAATGGGACGCACGTGTAATTCTCCCGTCCATTGTCGTGCGGATGGCATTACAAGACCGGGCTTGGCAGCCGCAAAACATACGGTGGCGTGTGCACGCACGGAAATAGGACAGGCCTCCCCTGTGAGGGCGTCGCAGCCACTTGGAATGTCAAGGGAAAATATAAATGAGGCGTGCGAGCAATCATTGATAAAGTGAATGATTTCTTCGTGTGATTGCCGCAAAGAGCCCACAAAGCCTGTGCCAAGAAGGCCATCCACAACAATACGTGGCCACGCCCCCTGCCACTTACTTTCGCGCACGCTGTCGAGTAAATGGCGCAGGCGCCCGACGCCCTTGGGCACACGCACACAAGACACGCCTACGCGTCTGGCAAGACGCACATGTTGACCTGTGGTGCCACGATATTCGCTCAAAGACTTCGTATGCATAACACAAGGCAGCGCTCCAACATCGCGCAGAAGGCGTGCAAGGCAGGCCGCATCGCCGCCATTGTTTCCATTGCCCATAAAGAGCAAGACGGGGACGTTGCAGAGGGACGCGTAGCGCTCTTGAAGCACGCTCAATGCCATACGCGCCGCATTTTCCATGAGTGTGAACTCAAGCACGCCACAATCAATGGCGCTGGCATCCCAACGACGCATCTCCTCCGGAGTGGGAAGGGCGGGGAAAAAATTTTCTATCATGGTCATACGTTTCTGTTGAGGGTGATGCACAGAGAAGGGTGCCTATTCTTGACTGGCGCTTTTTCGCTTATAGACGTTTTTTGCCTTTTCTGTCAAGTGTAAGGGGTGCTTTTTTGACGTCTTCAAGCCAATCTGGAGCGCAACAATCTTTGGAACACTTTTCTGAGAATAATTCCTATAATGGAATGTCGCGACTTTCGCTGTTTTTAGGCAAAAAAAAGAGTGCTTTTATGTAGAAATTTTGTTATACAGTTTCTGGCTGACGGAAATCCATGGAAAAATACTTTTGTAACAATATGTTGCAAGTTTTCGCCGTGCTCTTTTTCCGTGGCATCATATTTTGGCCACGCACGTATGAAGAGTTTTGCACTCTTTATGGATTGGCAAGGCAGGCCACGCCTCCTTGTCCATCCATGGCATACAAGGCAGGAACGCCGTCCGTAAAGTGGCGCGGCACATATTGTGCTGACATATGCGCAGTGACAGTATTTGCTGTTACGTTATATTGAAGGATGGCTTTTCGGGAACTGTTTCCCAAGGTGTTGCGATAGATGTCGCACGATAATGCAGATGCAGAGGAGCTCGCATGAAAAAACAGACCAAGGTATCGAAACTTGGAATTATGGCTGCCATGCTTTTAAGTATTGCCATACTTCCGTCCGTGATGTTTGACGCCGCTGTCAGTGCAGAAGAAGCAGAAGTGGAGCGCATCCCCTTCGTGCTGGAAACACTGAAAGCCGACAAAATGCCTCCGGTATTTTTCTCTCATGAAAAACACATGGAAGCCGTTGATCAAGACTGTAGCGTTTGCCACACTTCCAGCGAACAATTCTTCCTTGAAAGTGAAGGTATGAACGCGGACGACGTTGTGGCCTATGTGCACAAAGAGTGCGTAAGCTGTCACGTCAAGGTCGCATCCGGCAAGCCTACAGGCCCCGTCTTGGCCTCATGTCGTAGCTGCCACAGCGATACTATCGCTGCAGAACAGTCTAAATAGCTGATTGGGAGGCATAAATTATGTTGAATATCCTTACAGGGCCACTCTTTATTCTTTCCTTGCTCGTCTTTACGGTGGGCATGATTGTACGCATAGTGCTCTACATTAAAGGACTTGATTGGCGTCTTGAGCGCGTGGCATATCGCCCGCAAATGGGACGCGGTCTGCCCGGCGCGCTTGCTTCCATCGGCCTGTGGCTCATTCCCGGCGGCACACAAGGCTGGCGCAAACAGCCCCTCATGGCAGCAGGCTTCTTCCTTTTGCACATCGGCGCAATTTTGTTGCCTTTCTTCCTCGTAGGGCACACTGTTCTCTTGGAAAATGCCACAGGCATCAGCCTTCCAAGCTTGCCTATGGGTCTTGCTGACTTTCTTACCTTCATGGCCTTGGGCGGTCTTGTTATTTTGACCGTTCGCCGTCTCGTCGTGCCGGAAGCAAAAGCACTCACCACCGTTCAAGACTGGGGCGTGCTTGTACTCACCATCGTACCCTTCGTGTCCGGTGCTCTGGCTCGCTTCTCCCCCAGCGATACGTGGACAATCATACATATTTTGAGCGCTGAAATCTTCTTGCTTGTGGCGCCCTTCACAAAGTTGTCCCACATTGTCCTGTTCTTCATGTCCCGCGCACAGTTGGGCATGGATTATGCCATCAAAAGAGGCGGCGCAGAGCGCGGCCCCGTATTCCCTTGGTAAGCCCAGAAGGAGTCGTACATGTCGAACAAACCATATTGTAGCAAAGTACCTTTGAACACAAAAGAAGACATCATGCATGTCTTAAGTGACAAGGGCGGTGCAAAATACTATGAAGAAATGAAGTCCTTGCCCGTAGACACGGAAGTCCTCAAGGCGCAGTTGGAAAAAACCTGTAAGTCCCGTACTCGCACATGGCTCAGCGTCTGCGCGCACTGTGGCATGTGTGCTGACAGCTGCTTCTTGTACACCGCAAATGACAATGTGCCCGAGCAAATTCCGTCCTTCAAAATTCAGTCCACCTTGGGCTACATGCTTGCCAATCCCGAAAAAGTGGACGCCGCATTCATGATGAAGTGCATGGAAGTGGCGTGGTCGCAGTGTACGTGTTGTAACCGTTGCGGCGTTTATTGCCCCCATGGTATCGACACGGGCGTCATGATCAGCTACTTGCGCGGCATACTCTTCTCCCACGGCTTTGTGCCTTGGGAGCTGAAAATTGGCTCCGGCATGCACCGCGTGTACGGCGCTCAAATGGACGTCACACAAGAGGACTGGCTGGAAACTTGTGAATGGATGATGGACGAAGCCCAAGACGAATGGCCCGGCATCTCCATCCCCGTAGACGTGGAAAATGCTGACATCATGTACATCCTTAATGCTCGTGAAGTTAAGCACTATCCCGAAGACATTTCCGAAGCTGCCATCCTCTTCCACCTTGCCGTTGAAAACTGGACAGTGCCAAGCGA
>CAYJGA010000018.1:7102-12444 GCA_964369255.1 uncultured Desulfovibrionaceae bacterium | reverse complement strand
CCATCCGAAAGCGCCGATTGTTTAGCTAAACAGATGGTTTTTTTGAAGGGGGCCTGCCCAACGGGTGCCGAAGGCATAGCCGTTAGGCGAGGAACGAGCCTTACGGATACAGAGAGCAGCGATGTTTGGGGGGAAAGCTTTTTTTTCCTAAAAAAAGTTTCCCCTCAAGAAAAAACTTTTAGACGTGACAAGGCACTAGCTTTTAAGAGCGATGCAATCCATCCAGTAGTGCAAAAGTGTTGCATGGCAGCTTTCCGCAAAACCAAAAGTGGGCGCCGCAACGTAGAAGTTAATGGTTCCCATGCCTCTGAGAGGATTGTCTGCGGAAAATGCAGAAAATGTCACCAAGGTGCTCTTGCGCTCCTGTGCTACCTTCGCCGCCTCTATGATATTTTTAGAAGAGCCGGAACTGCTGATGGCAACAAGAATATCCTGTTCGCGTAAAAGGCGCTGTAAGGGTGTTGCGTACACTTGTTCATAGCAAATATCATTGCCCATGGCAGTCAAAAGAGCTGTATCTGTTAAAACTCTCGTGCGAATGTGCGCATTTTTAAAAATATCTGCGGCCAAATGGCTTGCCATGGTGGCACTTGCGCCATTGCCTACAAAAATAATTTCAGCGTCCTTTTCCTTGCATGTGTTCGAGAGTGTTGCCAATCGGGCAAAGGCCGTATTGATTTCAAGGGGCTGTTTGTATTCGTCGCTGGCTTCTGTACTGGATAAAAAGCTTTCTATTTTCGCTGTGTACTCTTGCCATGTGCAGTCAAATTGTGTGCCATTCACTGTTTACGTCCTATGGATATAACTTGTCGGTAATGTTGAAAGCAGGGTGAAGTTTTGCTTCGTCCAACGAATAACCTCTTCAATCCCCTGCTCTAGAGAAATTTGTTCGTGCCAGTCGAGTGCCTCTTGCAGCTTTGTCGAATCAAGGCAATAGGCCGCGTCCTTCCCAAGACGCTCCCCTACGACATTCACATGCGCTTCAAACGCAATGCCCATTTGCAGGGCGATTTGTCGCACCAAGTCCTTAATGGCGATTTGTGTGTGCTTTATGGGAGAAATGTGAAACATCTCAGGCGGCTGCGCGCCTGTCATAATCAAAGTCGTGGCCTTAACAACATCCTCTATATGGATAAAGGAGCGAACGCTCTCCCCACCGCCGTGCAAATCAATACTTTTCCCCATAAGAAAATACAAAACGCATCGCGGAATAATACGATACAGCTGCTGGCATGGCCCATACACATTGGCAGCACGGGTAAACACGACAGGAAATCCATAGGCCTTATGATAGGCCATTAAGTTCATATCCGCCGCAGCTTTGGAAACAGCGTAGGGCGTACTCGGCTGATAAACAAGACTTTCCTTCACAAGCCCGTCGGTAGACCCATAAACCTCAGGCGTGGAAATTTGCACAAATTTCTCAAAAGTATCTTGCTGGCGCAAAGCGTCATACAGAGGCAGCGGAGCAAGTGTATTCGTCGCAAACCACTCTTGGGGGGCATGCCAACTTTCAGCAACCATGCCTTGCGCCGCAAAATTCACCACAAAGGCGGGCTTATCCTTGGCGATAGCCTGTATAATTCGCTCCATGTCGTGATTTATATCCGCATAGAGCGGTGTAAAATTGACCTGCAAGGAAGCACCCTTGCGAGCATCCTCGCAAAGATAGGGTAAGAAGACCGCCGGACACTGCGGCGACCTGCTCACACCGGTCACTCGAAATCCTTCATCAAGCGCCTGTTTGACAAAATGTGCCCCCGAAAACGAGCTGCTTCCAAGAACATATATATGCTGTGTCATTGATATATCCTTATAAAAAAAGAGGACTCAGTGCCGCCATATCCGCTTGAGCTGCACGATAACTTTCCAACGTGCCTATATCCCTGTGATATAAATAATTCGGAAATGCGAGCATGCGTCCAAGGCAATGGGGCAATAAGTCAAGGCTAATATCCGGCTTGAGCTTATCAGATTGCTTTAACATGTCAATGACAGGCGGCTCCATGAAGTACACTGCGCCATTGGCCAGATTACTTGGCGGATGGGAGACTTTTTCATGAAAAGCGTGCACAAGATTTTGAGTGTCAATTTCAAATATTCCGCATGACTTGGGTGTTTGTGTCAAAAAACTCATGGCGCTGATAAAGCACTGTGACGGGCGATTTTGATGACAAGAATAAAAGGCGTCCATGGAAAAAAAACTGAGATTATCTGCATGAGCTACAAAAAATGTTCCCTTATCCAAAACGCTTTCTACAGAGAGGAGGGTGCCCCCTGTTCCTTGCAATTCCGCCTCGTAAAGTAAAAGAAACTTCTCCTTGTGCGCCTGATAGAGTGGGGAAGAGAAAAGGAACGCTTCCACTCGTTCAGCAAGGTAGGAGAGGTTTATGATGATTGGATTCATATTTGCGTACAGGCATTTTTCAATCCAAAGGTGCAACAATGGCTTACCGTGTATGGGCACAAGACACTTGGGAATCTCGTCGGTGATGGGGCGCAAACGACTCCCCCGCCCCGCAGCAAGGAGCAAAGCAGGCATAGGCGGGAGCGCAGACGGTGGCAAAGGCTCCGGTGCGCTGAAATGCGGATTAGACGTCATCCCGCGCCCCCACATATCTTGGGTCATCTTCAAACATGCCATGATCCCAATGTTCAGGCGCCTTGCCCGCCAATGCCCGCTCATAGGCTTGTATAAGAAAGTCCTGCATTTCCTTCGCCGCGTCCTTGAGGTTGCTGAGCTTATGATAATTATTTTTTATTTCCAAAGACTTTTGTGCCTTCCAGTCAGGGTCATCCAAAAGACGCTGACAAATTTCGACCGCCTCATCGTGCGAGTTCGCAATCAATCCCTCAATGCCCATGATTTCATAATGATACTTTGTCAAATTACCTGAAAAAGTGGGGCCATAGCCGGCGACAATAGGCTGACCTTGGGAGAAAACTGTCGGATTTGTTATGCCTCCATGACTGCCTTGGAATGAGCCAAGAATGCATGCCGCATGTTGTACAACCCACAGGTACTGCGTTGGAGCGACTCTTGGTAAGAAGCGAATGCGATCCATAAGCTCTGGCATTTTCTGCGCCCATCGATAGTAGTATGTCTGCGTTCTTTCTCCGCTTGCTGCCAAGCCCAGAAAGTATACATTGGGATTTTGCCGCAATAATTTTTGTATGACCACATCATCCTTCACCATAAGGCGCCTGAGCGTTTGCGGGTAAAAAATGTATTGAGCGCCTTCCGGCAAGCCAAGGCTTTGCAGGTCATACGGGTCAGCGGTGCATATTTGCATTTGAGGCGCCATATACGCAGAACTCAAATGCGCATATTTTTCGTGCTCCATCTTTTCATCATCAACCCATTGTTTATAAAGCTGTTTAGATCCCCATGTCATATAATAGTCAATATAGGGCGCCCCAAAAGAGACAACTCTGTCCCATATGTTGATTTGAATGGGCGCAACTCGTGAAAAAAATATGAAGGAAGCAGCCGCAAGGCATGTATTCTCAGAAAGGAAAATGTCTAAGTTTTCTAAGCGAACAGCATATTTAAAATCATTATAATTGAGCGCATTATAGGTAATAACTTTGTCAAAAATCTTGTTAAAGCGATCGAGCACATCATCGTCTGACCATTGCCTGCCCGCAAAGAAAATAAGTTCAAACCTATTCCTGTCAAAACGTTGAAACAATGAAAGAATGGCAGTGGCAAATTCTATGTTCTTGTAACGAGAGATATTTATACCAATCTTAATTTTTTCACTCTTTTGCAATGAGCACTCATAGACCTCGTGTAATCCTTCTTTATTTTTTATGAGCAACTGGGCAATTGCTCGACATACTCTCAAATTGTTTTGCGATAAATCCATGACGTATTGCTGCGCTAAAGCAAGTGTAAATTGCTCTAAAAATAGCCTTTCTTGTGGGGTCTTAAAAGCTAAGGATTGCGGAAGAGGTATATTTTTTTCATCAAGGAGTTTTGTGATGAAAAGTACTCGTTCTTGATAAGAAGCAAAGTTCTCTGTTGTAATTTCGTTGTTATCTCTGTGAAGCAATAAATATACATCTTGAGTATCAATAGAATTTACAATCAATTCTATAAGTTTTCTGTCTGTATCACATCCCATGGCATAGATTTCTACTTCAAACATAAATCGTAATGCCATGTGCGACATATACTGTGTGATAATAGAATAAAGCTCATGATAAATCTTTTTCGTTTTTTCAATGCTATTTAAGTGATAATAGCAGCGCGCCAAGGTAAAGTAGTATTCTACAGCACACTCAATCGTTTCTATATTTTCAAACGAGTTGCTTGAAAAAAAAGCATGAGGACTTTCGTCAATAAGTGGATGTTTTTTGCGCATTTCGCACACACGATCTGCTTGAAATATTATCACAGAGATTTCGACAGCCACTTTATGCGCACGAAGAGAATGGGGATTCTTCATGAGTAATACATCAAGAAGGCTTTGCATAAGTGAACTTATTTTTTGCTCTCTTTTCAAAAAATCATTATAATTCTCTCTTAGAAGATAATAAGATATGGCAATGATATTTTCTTCAGAGAGCGGATGCTTTTTCAAAATTGCCAAAAAAAAACGTATTTCGATGTCCTTGAGCGGCGAATCGCCCGAAGCTTCAAAGATATTATTATAAATATGCAAGAAGTCAGGCATATTTCCTTCAATAAATTCTATAATTCTCACGGTCGACTCCATATGTTCTAAGCGTTTTCGAGTAGGTCATTGAAAACGGTGCAATCTGTGACCTCAGCGATAAAAAGTCAAAGCGCTTATGTGTGTCTCATACACCCACACCCGACTTTTTTCTCTTTCTCGCATCTTACATTTTTTTAACGGACTGCAAAAGTGGATTTTTCAGCAGTCCGTTGAGGCGGTCACACTACCAAGAAACACTATTATATAAAATTCTTGTGCTGCACAGTGCGTCGCTGTTCGTCAATGGGTTCTAGTGTTTGATTATTTTCTTTTAACTGACAGATTGCTTCATTCACCTTGTGTTGCAAGCACAAACTGCCACACATAGTTTTTGCGTCAAATCTGCTAGAACATATTTCATTCATGACATCCCAATATTTTTCTGACTGCCATATGGACTTAAAAGATGTTTTTGCAATATTTCCAATATGGTATTTATTGTATTTTTCATTAAACAACATGCCGCACGGGGCAACCAAACCAGAGCCAGAAATTTGAAGTATCAAGGGCGGCCCATAGCAGCTGCCATAAGTACGCTTTCCTTCACTTAAAATCTTGCTCCACTTAGCTTTTATCAGTGTGGTGTTATTAGAGTAGCTCTCCGCTTCTTTTAATGTTTCC
>CAYJGA010000018.1:0-7086 GCA_964369255.1 uncultured Desulfovibrionaceae bacterium | reverse complement strand
TTAGAATAGTCTACGCCAAGAGTGCCTTCTTCATCATCACTGCAATGTTTTATAACAAGATAATCAACGCCTAAATCAACAGCCATTTTTGTTAAAGGAATAATTTGATCCTTCATGTTTGGCAAGAGCACCATTTGCATACCAATGGTCACTTCTAAATTTCTTTTATTTTTGCTAGCTACAGCTTCAGCTATTCGCTGCGATACGACAGCAAATGCTTTTTGTGAGCACCCGTGTATTTCTGCAAAGCGTTCTGGGGTAGCTGCAGAAATATTAAAGCGTAGATACGTTAAATCTTCTAAGAGGCTTTCTAGGTCTTTTCCGGTTTTTAATAAGTAACCATTGGTGGCAAGTGCCATATCGAGACCTTTTTCTTTGCCATATCTCACTGCATCATATAGATGTGGACTGCATGTACTTTCACCATCACTCACAAAACTCACGGCTTTTACACCTATTTCTGCAACATCATCTAAGAAATTCTTAATTATTGGCAATGTTATTTCTTCTTCGGCATTTTCTTGAAGCTGTCCATAGCAATATACACACTTGAAATTGCATTTTCGTGTGAGTGCCATATCTATGGTGATGGGAGCTACCCTTTCGCCCGCCAAATACGCATTAACGCGATCTGAATGCCATAGGAGCTTCTGTCCGTCTAATATTAATTCTTGCATATATATCCTCATTGTTGTTTACGGGAAGACATTCTTGAAATGCTTCAATAAATCCTTGTTAGGCGCATAGTATCCTCTCAGCAGCTTATTGAGAACTCCATTAATCAGTCCTTTGAAAAACTTCAAATGCTGTGCCTGCGAGAAAAAAATTAACCGCTTATATATGCCTGATGCCCTACACGTCTTTATTTTTTTGCGTTTTTGCATCACACACTGTTTGAACGAACTGCAAAAATGGATTTTTCCAGTAGTCTGCGACAAGCAGACAGTATCTCCATTCATTCTCCGTGCTTTTTGTATTTTTGCACACACAGTTTGGCGCGTCTCAAAGCGAATTTGTTCGAGCTTCGCTTCAGTAATGCTATTATATCAGTAGTTTTTTTCATTTTTCGGAATGCGTCTTACCTTGGGATATTCTTTATCGTTGACCTGCGCAAGATAGTCGCGCCTTGTCGCTTTATGAAAGGAGACATGAACAATATAAATGAACATCCTCACCCTACTCTAAAAGGGACCTGTAAAAGTTAAATCAGGCACATCATGCCGCACATGCGTGTCCGGTGGCAAGCAAGGAGCTTTGTCTTTTCCACACATGGCAAAGGCTTTTTTGACAATGTCAAAGCGATGTATGTAGAAGTTATTACTCAAGCCATAGGAAACGGGAAGCGGGTAATCCGGCCAAGTCATACGCTTAGGAGCAGATTTTAAGTGCTTAAATCCTTTTTCTGCCACCAGTGCCAAAATTTCAGCGGACATGCCACACATCGCCCAATCATCATCAACCATAAGTATACGCCCTGTTTTCTTTACAGAATTTAAGAGCGTCGTCTCGTCCAGTGGTCGCACACTGCGTAAATCGACGACCTCGGCGCAGACGCCATTTTCTTGCAAAATTTGTGCCGCACGCAAGCACTCATATGTGGTGTGACCCAGCCCCACTAAGCTTATGTCCTGTCCTTCTTTTATAATATTTGCTTTGCCTATGGGAACCTTGTAGTATTCTTCGGGCACCGCGTCTTTTAGGTTGTGCAGCCAGCGGTGCTCAAAGAAAATCACAGGATTATTATCTTCAATGGCAGAAATGAGAAGTCCTTTCGCATCGTGTGCAGAAAAAGGCATGACGACTTTGAGTCCGGGGATATGAGCAAAGCACGAGCAAAGGCTTTGCGAATGTTGTGCCCCTTGCCCCCAGCCTCGTCCAATCACCATGCGAATGACTAAGGGAACGGATTGCCGCGCGTCTGAAATATAATGCCACTTTGCCGCTTGATTGATGAGCTGCTCCATGGAGAGCAAGGCAAAGTCGACCCTTTGATGTGTGAGTATGGGGCGCAGGCCACGGAGCGCAGAGCCAATAGCTATACCTGTCATGCCATTTTCTGCAGCCGGAGTGTCCATGACACGTTCTTCACCAAACTTTTCTTGAAGTCCAAGCGTGGTTCCAAAAATACCTCCGACATCAGGCACCCCAAGCCCCATAACATATACGGCGTCATCTTTTTCCATGCACTGTTCTGTGGCCTCTTTGATAGCCATGGCAAAACTTAATTCTCTCATTGCAACCTCATATGTTTATACAACTTTTGACAATCACTCTGCATACACCCCAAGGCTGGCAGGTTTCTGCGGGAAGGGAGCTTTTTTTGCATTTTCAAAGTATTGTTGTATCAGCGCTTCTTCCTGAGCATAAATCTCATGGATGTGTTTTTGTGCAACGCCGTGCTGCAGGAGGGTTTTTTCTGCAATATCTACAGGGTCTCTCGCTTTCCAGCATGCAAGCGCGTCCTTGGAGCGCCATGGCATATGGTGGTCGTCACCGGGGCCGCAGTGCTCTCTGTAGCGATAGGTTTCAAATTCCAAAAAGACGGGACCATCTCCTCGCCGTGCGTGCGCGACGGCTTCTTGTGCGATGCCATGGACGGCAAAAACATCGTCTCCTTGTGCTGTAACAACCTGCACCCCCTGTGCCCGCACAAGCTCGTGCACCTTGATGTGCTTAGGGCGCCGCTGTTCATAGGGTGTATTGACAGAGAAGCCGTTATTTTCACAGACATAAACAATGGGAAGTTGCTTAAGAACGGCAAATTGCAAGCTTTCATAGAACACCCCTTCTTCCGTGGCGCCTTCGCCGAATAACACCATGGAAACGCGCTTGTCGTTTTTCATTTTATGGGCAAAAGCTGTTCCGGTTGCGATGGCTATAGAGCTTCCTACAATGGGCACGCCTCCCAAGAATCCTTTTTCTGCTGCCATCAAGTGCATGGAGCCTCCACGACCATGGCAGCATCCGCCACTTTTCCCGTACAACTCAAGAATCATGGCCTCTACACACGCGCCTGAAGCCACATAAGGGCCGTGAGAGCGGTGTGTTCCCAAGAAGCTGTCCTCGTCTTTGAGTGCATGGGCAATGCCCACAGACACTGCTTCTTGCCCAAGGCAGAGGTGTATAGGGCAGCGCATTTCCTGTGCGGCGTATTCCTTGGCAATATATTCCTCCACCAAGCGAAGGCGTATAATTTTTGTATAGAGTTGCGTATATAAGGTTTGCATGTCACTCCTAAATAAAATTATCGTGAGGAAGCGGTTTTTTCAAGCGATGCAGATATTCGTTAATAAAGTCCATACGACAAGTAAGGTGGCACTCGCTTATATCTAGGGACTTTGCGCAGTAGGCAAGACTTTTTTGTCGTTTTTCACCGTTCCATATGCCTTGAAATGTCTGGTGAGACAAATTTCCGTATTGAAATATATCTTCTTTTAGATGACGCGAACAGCCCCACACATTGGCTTCAGAGTCGATATATGACCAGAAAGGCAAGGCACGGCATACATCATACCCTGCGCTTTTATTGTCCCATCGTGTCATGGTTTGACTGCGATAGACAATCTTAAATGTCTCATTTTCGACAGATTTCAACTCTTGTTCCAAGGCATCTGTGTGATGATATTCTATATGGCGCGCATCCTTCAAAGTTTTTGGATGATGCGTATATGGTTTTACCACAAAGTAATCTGCCCCTAAATCTCTGAGGCGTTTTGCATGCTCCACTAAGCGGTCTTGGCTTTCCGGCAGTAATATGCATTGAAATCCCAGCGTGCAGCTGTAATTTTCTTTTGTGCGCAGATTGATGGCATATTCCATATTTTTTAGGACAAGGTTATAATCTTGCTCTTGTGTTCCATGAATACGCGCATAATTTTCGGCGCTTGTGGCATTGCAGCTCACCTTTACCCACGAGCTTATGGGGAGTAATTGGTCGGCTTTTGACTGTGTCAAGGGCACAGCGTTGGTTGTAAAAGAAATATCAATACCTGCATCCGTCGCACTTTTGCTGATTGCGCAAATGTGCTTGTGCAAAAGGGGTTCACCTTCACCTGCAAACATGAGAGCACGCACGCCAAGCGTGGCACATTCTTGGATGCGCTCTGTTATCATGTCTGTGTCTAAAAATTTGGCACGATACCCCATAAAATCCATGGTGCAAAACGTGCACCGATGGTTGCAGGCGCCGGACGGTGAAATTTCCATATAAATAGGATAGATATTTTCACCTTCGAGCCATTTCGCCACGCGCTGCGGGTGCAAATTGAGTTTATGCGAATCTATACCATAACTTTCAACAGTCGTTTTTGCCAAGACTTCCTCCCAAGAGCTCCATGAATACAGTGTTTTTCACAGCATGTTCAAGGGCGATATATACGCTGTGTACATAAATCCTGCAACAGAATAATCAGCGTCTCCAAACGTGGCCATTTCATAAATTTGACACGCTGATGCAACAACGGAGCAGAAAAGCGAATACTCTTCGCATGAATTGCAAAAAAATGCCATCCGAGAATAAAAAAGTTTTCCCCAAAGCCCTTGCAAAAAAACAACATGAGAACGCCGTAGACATGCTCCGCGAAAGGCAAACATCGCTCTTGTGAAAATGACGAAGTTATGCTACGGTCGATGCTATTGTAATATTTATAAACATCCCACGTCAACAGCCCACAGGCTTTGTCACAAGGAGATACCATGGCTTTCAAGACTGATATTGAAATTGCACAGGAAGCAACCATGTTGCCCATTATGGACATTGTGCAAGAACTTGGTGTAGACGAAAAATATGTGGAACAATACGGCAAATATAAGGCAAAAATTGATACTGCCTTCCTTAAGGATATGGACAAGGCGCCGGACGGCAAGCTCATACTCGTCACCGCCATAAGCCCGACACCCGCAGGTGAAGGCAAAACCACCACCACTGTGGGCCTCGCCGACGGACTCAAGGCCATCGGCAAAAAAGTTGCCGTCGCCCTCCGTGAACCCTCCCTCGGCCCCGTTTTTGGTATCAAGGGCGGCGCTGCCGGCGGCGGTTATGCCCAAGTCATCCCCATGGAAGACATAAACCTCCACTTTACCGGAGATTTTCACGCCATCGGCGCCGCCAATAACCTCCTTGCCGCCCTCTTGGACAATCACATACAACAAGGCAACGCTCTTGGTATTGATGCAGGAAAAATCACATGGAAACGCGCTGTTGACATGAACGACAGACAGCTTCGCTCCATCGTCAGCGGCCTCGGCGGGCGCGTCAACGGCAGACCGCGCGAAGACGGCTTCGACATCACTGTGGCGTCGGAAGTCATGGCCATATTATGCCTCTCGTCCAGCCTTGCGGATATGAAGGAGCGACTGTCAAAAATTATTGTCGGTTATACTTACGATGACAAACCTGTCACCGCAGGCCAGCTCCAAGCCCACGGCGCCATGGCGGCGCTCCTCAAAGATGCCATCAAACCCAACCTCGTGCAAACACTGGAGCACACACCTGCCTTCATCCACGGCGGCCCCTTCGCCAATATCGCCCATGGCTGCAATTCTGTCATGGCTACAAAGATGGCGCTGAAATTGGGCGATTACGCCGTCACAGAAGCAGGCTTCGGCGCAGACCTCGGCGCAGAGAAATTCTTTAATATCAAATGCCGCATGGCCGGATTGCAGCCTGCCGCAGTGGTCGTTGTCGCCACTGTGCGCGCGCTCAAGCTCCACGGCGGCGTACCCAAGAATGCCTTGGGTACAGAAGACTTGATAGCCCTCAAAAAAGGCATGCCAAACCTTTTGCAGCACATCGAAAATATAAACACTGTCTTCGGCCTGCCCACTGTCGTCGCCATCAATAAATTCCCCACAGACACCAACGCAGAGCTTGACCTTGTCGCCCGAACATGCAAGGACATTGGTGTGACTGTGGCGCTTTCGGAAGTGTGGGAAAAAGGCGGACAAGGCGGCATCGCCTTGGCAGAGGAAGTAGTACGACTCGTAGAAAAACCGTCCAAGCTCTCCTTTGCCTATTCCCTCGCAGAAAGCATTGAACAGAAAATTGAGGCCATTGTAAAAAAGGTCTATCATGGTGACAGAATTATCATCACCACACAGGCCGCCCGACAAATGGCGCAATTTGAAGCCCTTGGTTATGGAACTTTGCCCGTATGCATGGCGAAAACACAGTACAGTTTCAGCGACGATGCCACACTCCTCGGCGCACCGCGCGGCTTCCCCGTCACCATCCGCAGTCTCAAGCTCTCCGCGGGCGCAGGTTTCGTTGTCGCACTCACAGGGGACATCATGACCATGCCCGGCCTCCCCAAGGTGCCCAGCGCAGAGCGCATTGATATTGACGATGACGGAAAAATTACAGGACTCTTTTAGCCCTTAAATGTGGAGTAATATATGCAAATAATCGACGGAAAAGCGACTGCACAGGACGTGCGCGCGCAGCTCAAGGAACGTATAGCCAAAAGCGTCGCGCAAGGCGTGCGCCCTCCGGGCTTGGCAGTGATTTTAGTGGGCGAAGACGCCGCATCGCAAGTCTATGTGCGTAACAAGGAAAAAGCCTGCGAAGGCGCGGGCATCGTCTCCTTTGCCCATCGTCTCCCCCCCGACACCACCCAAAGCGCCCTGCTCGAACTCATCGCAGAGCTGAACGCGCAAGATGATGTGGATGGTATTCTCCTACAATTACCACTCCCCAAAGGCCTTGATGCCGACACCTGCCTCCTCGCCATCGACCCGCGCAAGGACGTAGACGGCTTCCACCCCGACAACGTAGGACGCCTCTCCCTCGGTCTTCCTGGCTTTGTCTCTTGCACGCCCGCCGGCGTCATGGAGCTGCTAGAGCGTTACAATCTGTCCCCATCAGGAAAAAAGGCTGTCATTGTGGGGCGTTCCAACATTGTAGGCCGCCCACTTGCCCTCCTTTTAAGCCACACAGGCCCCTTCGCCAATGCCACAGTAACCCTGTGCCATTCGCGCACGGCAGACCTTGCCAAGGAATGCCGCGAAGCAGATTTCATCTTCCTCGCTCTCGGAAGGCCACGCTTCCTCACCGCCGATATGGTGAAGGAAGGTGCTGTCATCATTGAT
>CAYJGA010000017.1:6005-12469 GCA_964369255.1 uncultured Desulfovibrionaceae bacterium | reverse complement strand
TATGTCAACGCGTCGTATACTTTTTCTTGCTCCGGCACACGCTGTCACCCGTATTTTTCCGCAACTGCGCGATGCGGGCTATGAGATAGGTCTAGCCGAAAATATTCAGGGAGCCTCCGCCTTTGTACGCAAGTCCGGGCCGGGGGTCATTTTTGCACGCCCGTCGTTGCCCGGCTTCAAAGCAGAAGACTTGCTCAGTGTCGGACACGACGACCCCGCCTTCCCGCCTGTTGTCATCATTACAGATAAAGGCAATGCCGAAGAGGCGCAGCGCTTCATGGAGCTTGGCGCCACCGATTATTGGCTGGAGCCTCTCAACTTTGAGAAGATTGTCGCCGTTGCCAAACTCCCACCAAAAAAAGCCACCCCCGCGCCAGCCGCATCGAGCCTTGGCGGACGCAAGGCGTCCTATGCCGCAGGCCCGCAAATTGTGGGACAGCATCCTGTCATGCAGCGAGTGATGGGGCTTGCCCGTCAAATTGCGCCGTCAAAGGCGACAGTGCTCATTAACGGCGAATCCGGCACAGGCAAGGAGCTTTTTTCTCGCGCGTTGCACCAGTGGAGCAATCGCGCTCAAGGCCCCTTTGTGGCGGTGAACTGCGCCGCATTGCCGGAACACTTGCTGGAAAGCGAACTCTTTGGACATGAAAAAGGCGCATTTACAGGCGCCATCGCCCGTAAGCTCGGCAAGTTTGAGCTGGCATCCGGCGGCACCATACTCCTCGACGAAATTTCAGAAATGGAACTGGCCTTGCAGGCAAAGCTCTTGCGCGTACTCCAAGAGGGCGAAGTGGATCGCGTGGGCGGAACGGACACCGTGCGCGTAGACGTGCGCGTTCTTGCCACCACAAACAGACATCTGGAAGACTGGGTCAAAGAAGGAAAGTTCCGTCAAGACTTGTACTTCCGCCTCAATGTCATCCCCTTGCGCTTGCCCTCCTTGCGCGAGCGCGGCGACGATGTCCTCACACTGGCACATTTTTTCATGAATATGTACTGCAAGGAATACGACCTTGGCACCACAACACTTGCCCCCTCTGCGGTGGCATGGTTGCGCCAATATGACTTCCCCGGCAATGTACGCGAATTGCAGAACCTTATGGAACGCGCCACGCTTCTGGCAAATGGGCGCCCTATTGAGCCTCCTCACTTCCTGCTTGACGGAGATTCGTGGCCAGTGTTTACAGACTTTACGGACGACACGGAAGGCGCACAAAATGCGTGTCCGAACGCTTTGGGCGCCGACACGGCGTCGACGCAAGAGACATCCTTTGCGTCGGAGCTGTCTTCTCATATGGCGACTGGACAGAATGGAGGCCAGAATGGTGCCCAAAATGGAGGCCAAGGTGCTGAGAGCGCTCACGGCGTCTCAGACTCTCCGGAAGGCGCTGCGACATCGCATGACGAACAACACGCACACCTCTTCAGCAACGCCGTCATCCCCCTCCACGAAATGGAGCGCATCATGATTTTGAAAGGGCTTGAGGCCACCTCTGGAAACAGAACACAAGCCGCTGACTTGCTTGGCATTTCCGTGCGCACCCTGCGCAATAAACTCAACGAATACAGAGCCATGGGCATAGAAGTCGAATAAGCGGCGTTTTTGTAATCTCGCTTATTCTTCCTTTGTGCCTTTGTCTAAAAAAATACAGTCTTATGGAGTAAGCATGCTCGATTTTATCCGTACAAATGCCCAATCAGTGGGCGTTAAGCTGGCCTTTGGTATCATCATTGCGGTCTTTGTGTTTTGGGGCGTGGGCAGTATGCAAAATTTGGGGACGTCCACAGTGGTCGCCACAGTGAACGGAGAACCTATTTCAGTGGTGGATTTTGAAATGGCTCTGCGTCAGGCACAAGAAAACCTACGCCGCGAAAATCCCGCCATCACACCAGAGCAAATGCAACAAATGCAATTGCCTCGCCAAATTTTGGATCAGCTCATCATCGCCGCCTTGCTCCAACAAGAAGCTGAGAACCTGCACCTTGTGGCCTCTCCCTTAGAAATGCGCCGCGCCATTGCTCAAATGCCTATTTTTCATAATGAAGAAGGTGTCTTCGACCCCGCCATCTACAAGAGCATCATGAGCAGTCCGCAGGCAAATATAAAGATGTTTGAGAACAGCATTCGCGAGCAGCTCCTTGAGGGCAAGTTGCGCCGCGATGTGACCATCACAGGCGGAACTCTTGGCAGTGAAGCACGGGCTTTCTTTGACTTTACCTATGAAAGCAGAGACGTAGAATATATTTTCTTTCCTGCCGCAGACACGCTGGCAACATTGCCCGCCCCTGCTGAGGACGCTGTGAAGTCCTACTATGAAACAAACCGCGCTGCCTTTACGCTGCCCGCAAAAGCCGATGTTTCCTATGTGATGTTGCGTCCCACAGACCTCGTCAAACCTGAAAGCATCGCCACGGAGGCCGTGCAAGCATATTATGACAAAAATAAAGGCCAGTTCACGGAACCCGCCAAGGCCAAGACGCGACACATCCTGTTGCGCCTCGAACCTGATGCCGATGAGGCCACTGTGAAAGCCGTGCAAGAGCGTATGGATGCCATCGTAGCAGAGCAAAAGACTGGCGCAAGCTTTGCCGAACTTGCGACAAAATACTCCGAAGACACAGCCACTGCCGCCAACGGCGGCGACCTTGATTGGGTCGTCCCAAACACTATGGTCGAGCCCTTCAATACAACTGTTTTCGCCATGAAGGCCGGCGACGTTTCCGCCCCCATCCGTACAGACTTCGGCTTGCACCTCATCCAAGTGGATGAAACACAGGCAGAAAATGTGCGCGACCTTAACGATGTGGACACCGAAATTCGCCTCGCCCTCGCAGAAGAAGCAGGCCTTGAGGGCATGAACGCCGTGCTGGACAGCTTGGTGGAAGCCAACGTCCTCGGCAACGACATGGGCGCCATTGCCACAAAGCATGGCCTTCAAGTCCAACAATCCGGACTGAAGTCAGCCGACGAATTGCAAGCGCTCTTGAGCATCAGCTCCCAAAACGCTTTGAAAATTATCAATACCTCTGCGGGCATGCCTCTTGACACAGCGCTTGACGCCGTGCCCAATGCGCAAATGAATACGAATAATGCCTACCTTGTGGTGCGTGTGACCGCAAAGGAAGAGCCTACAGTGCGTCCCTATGATGCGGTGAAGCTCGAAATTGTTACCATACTCACAGAGCAAGACGCCCTCAAGGCCGCAAACGCTGCTGCCACAAGTGCGCGCAAAGAATTTACAAATGACGCAAATGATGCGAATGTCGCGCCGGAAAACCTCGCTGCTCGAGTGGAACGCCTTGAAAAAATACAGCGTTCTGCCCCCATGGGCGCCCTTGGCAACGAACCGGAGCTGAGCGACGCGCTCTTTACTGCGGAAAAAGGTCAGTGGCTTCCGGTCGCCTACAATGTCATGATTGACAACAAGGGCGGCGCCGTCCTCGCGCGTACGGTGGACATCCACCCTTCCGATAAGGCACAGTGGCAGCCCATGGAGCAAATCATTAACAATGTTCTCGCTATGCAAAAGCAAGAGCAAATGTTTAACCTCTTTTTGAGGACGCTCATGGAAAATGCCCGTGTGGAAATTGTCAACGAAGCGTATTTGAACAGCTCCTTCTAGGGGGTCTAAATAAAGAGATTTTTTTGAAGAGGGTTTGGGGGAAAGCTTTTTTTTCCTAAAAAAAGTTTTCCCCCAAGAAAAAAGTTTTCCCCAAACCCCTTTCAAAAAAACAAATCAGAATAACGCGAGTTTTTGCGGTGTTACAATAATAAACTATGTCGGGGGAGCTTTTAAAATAAAAGTTCCCCTTTTCTTTAAAATTTTACTCAAACGCTGCCTATGTAGGCTGTTTTGAGTGGAACGGAGTTTTTATGTGTGGAATTATTGGTTATGCAGGGCACAGACCCGCTGTCCCCTTGGTCGTAGAAGGTTTGCGCCGCTTGGAGTATCGCGGTTATGACTCGTCCGGAGTCGCCTTTGTGCAACAAGGCGTCTTGCAAACAGTACGCGCCGAAGGGAAACTGGCGGCGCTTGAGGATGTGCTGACGGGAAAACCCATGCCCATGAGCACCGTCGCCATGGGGCATACGCGCTGGGCCACCCACGGTGTGCCCGCAGAGCGCAACGCACACCCGCACAAAGCGAATACAGAAAATATTGCCATCGTCCATAATGGCATCATCGAAAACTTTCAAGAGCTGAAAGACGCCCACTTGCAAGGGTGCAGCTTTCACTCAGAGACAGACACAGAAGTCCTCGTCAACCTTATTGCCAAGGAACAAGAAGCAGCTCCCGACCTTCTCCATGCCTTTGCCGCCGCCTTGCGCAAAGCGCAAGGCGCCTATGCAGTGTGCCTCATGGATAAGAATGAACCGGGGACACTGTACGCCGCCCGCCTTGCCGCCCCTCTCATCTTGGGCATCGGTACAGGGGAAAACTTTGTGGCATCCGACATTCCTGCTTTCTTGCCCTATACGCGCCAAGTGGTCTTCCTCGACGACGGCGAAATCGTAAAAATCACGCCGACAAGCTATGAGGTGTTACGCCTCAATGACTTGTCACCCGTAGAGAAGCGCGTCGATGAAATCACATGGGACATGCAAGCCGCGCAAAAAGACGGCTATAAACACTTTATGCTCAAGGAAATATTTGAACAGCCGCGTGTTATTCAAGACGGCCTCGTGGGACGCATTCATGATGACAAAATCGTTTTGCCGGAGCTTGAAGCATTGCCCGTGCCCAAACGCATCACAATTATCGCGTGCGGCACATCCTACAATGCAGGCCTGTGGTCGAAGCATATTTTTGAACGATGGGCGCATATCCCCGTGCATGTGGAAATCGCGTCCGAGTTTCGATATGGACAGGTACTGCTCGACAGCGACGACTTTGTCATCGTCATAAGCCAGAGCGGCGAAACCGCGGACACATTGGCGGCCTTACACGCCGCAAAGCAAAAGGGCGCCACATGCGTAGGTCTATGTAATGTGGTTGGCTCGAATATTGCGCGGGAATCGTCGGTGGTCTTTTATACGCAAGCAGGGCCAGAAATAAGTGTGGCCTCCACAAAGGCCATGTGCAGCCAGATGCTCCTCCTGACACTTATGACACTGCACTTTGCAGAGCGCAAGGGGACACTCTCAGCAAAGGAAATTGCGGACTATATCCATGCTTTGAAAGAAATTCCCGCACAATTAGAAGACGCGCTGCCCGCCATGCGCACAGAAGCGCAAAGGCTTTCCACTATATACGCATCAAGTCGCAGTTTCTTCTTCCTCGGGCGTGGTCATTCTTTCTCGATGGCACTGGAAGGTGCGCTCAAACTCAAGGAATTATCCTACATTCATGCAGAGGGCTATGCCTCCGGCGAAATGAAGCACGGCCCCATTGCGCTTATTGACCCGAGCTTCCCCACCTTTGCCATCGCCCTTGATGATGAAATATTCCCCAAAACAAAGTCGAATATCCTTGAAGTGCACGCGCGACGCGGCAAGATTATTGCTCTTGTCAATGGTGAGCAGGGCAAGGCAGAGTTGCAGGGCATTCAAGATAATGGAAGCTCATTGTGGGAAATCCCTACAGCATTGGGCATGCTTTCCGGCTTCTTTAGTCTGCCCGCTGTGCAGCTTTTTAGTTACGAAATGGCAGATTATCTTGGCACGGACGTGGATCAGCCGCGCAACCTTGCCAAGAGTGTGACTGTGGAATAGTTGAAAGAAATTATTATCTTGTTATATAACAAAAGGGGGAGCTTTACACAAGCTCTCCCCTTTTTTTATAATAAAATATGAGATTATTTTATTTTGTTTGCGTAATAATTTCGTGGAGCTTATCGCTGAGGCCTTGCAAGTCCGGCTTGGCAAATTGTGCATCGGCGCCCACAGAACGACACTTTTTCGAAAGGCTGTCGCTGATCATAGAAGAGAACATGGCTACAGGGATTTTATTGAGCATCGGGTGGTCTTTGATTTTTTTGCACAGGGCGAGACCATCCATAGAAGGCATTTCAATGTCAGAAATAATCCCTTCCACAAAATCTGTAATGGGGCGATTTTCCGCCTCGGCCTTCGCGACCATGTCCATGAGCTGTGACCACGCGTCTTGACCGTTGACGGCCTGCGTCACTTCAAATCGTCCTTCTTTCAGCAAGAGTGCCAACACAAGACGGCGGATACTGCTGGAGTCATCAGCATGGAGAATGCGATATTGACGCTCTACGACGGGTTCTTCATCTGGGGGGATTTCGTCCATGCGCATGACCATATCAGGGTGCAATTCTGCCACAATCGCTTCGAGGTCAAGGAGGAAGATAACACGATCGTCCATACGCACGACGCCGGTGACAGCGCTGCGGCTCATTTTTTGGAGCAAGTTGCCCGGCGCTTCCACATCTGTCCAGCTCAAGCGATAAATACGGTTCACGCCGGAAACAAGAAAAGCCGTGCTGATGGCATTAAATTC
>CAYJGA010000017.1:0-5977 GCA_964369255.1 uncultured Desulfovibrionaceae bacterium | reverse complement strand
TTTGAGTCATAGTTATTGATGGGGGCGTCGCTGAGATATTTCGCCACATCCACCAAGGGGACAACGCGTCCATTACGATGCGCAAAAATGCCGATGATTGCCGGGTGACGCATTTCTGGCATGGTGGTAATTTTTTGTGGACGGATAATTTCCACCACTTTAGCTACATTTAAGCCATAGTGCCCGCGATAACCGTCCTCTTCAACATAAAATTCCATGATTTCCAGTTCATTGGTGCCCGACTCTAGCAAGATATTTGTCTGCGTCATATTCTCCCCCAGTTCTCAATCACAGTCTTTTCATGCCACCAGCCCCCAAATTAAGCAAGTCAATCAAGCTAAGCAAGCTCAGTAAAGGACGCACCATGAAAGCTTCATAAGCTCTCTACGGCACAAGCATCCTTTATCTTTAGGGCGAAGACAAAAAAAACACTTTTTCCCACAAGGAACTTCCCCTTACATGGTCTACAGGCAAAAATCAAGCATACATGGGCACTAAAAATTCTCTTGCGTGCGATTTTTTATGAAGCTCCTTGTCGCTGGCGCAAGCACTCTGCGAGCAGCTCCTTTGTGGCGATGTTGTTGGGAGCAACTTCTGTGCCCTTTTTTAAATAAGGATAGGCGCGGCGAAATTCACCCGCTGCCATGAGCGCCTTGGCAATCATGGTAAAGGCGGCATGTTCTGTTCTATAGTGTTTTAAGGCTTCGGCAAAAAAGGCGTCCGCTTCCGAAATTTTCTTTTGCTCCAATGCTTTCATTCCATAACCGATGTTTTCATCAATTTTGAGTTTTCTGGTGAGCGCTGTTTTGTGGTCTTCAACGCCCTCCGCACTGCGCAAAGATTGATAGACTTTTGCCAAGGGAGCAAGAAGGTTCTTTTCCTGTCCCGGCTGGTATATAAGGGGAGCTTTGAGGGAGTCCTTGACTGTGGCGTCGCGGCTCAGTATTTGGACGACTTCACGCAAGAGCGAGCGCACATCTGTGGGCGCCTGCGCTGTGCCTATTTCGCGGATGGCGACAACGACGGAAGCAAGCGCTCTCGCCAAGTCTTTGCGTTGATAGTATGATTTTGCACGACCTAAATTTTCACGTACGCTTTTGGCATTCATAATTGTTTCCTCTCAAATTCAATACTCAAGACTGTATACACGGCTTTCGAGAGAATTGCAATAGAGTGAAAAGCCGCTGAAATATAACATTCTTCCAGTGTTCTAAAGTTTTTGAATTTTAGAACGATTTTTCCATTGCTTTTTCCATAGGGCTACGATATAAGCATCAGTTCCCAAGCATGAGTGCGTACATTCGCCGCGATGCGAGAGAGAACACATTCGCCTGCCCCTCTCAGCGTATGGGTCGTGTGGATATTAAAGGAGCTGTCATGAACATAATGAGAAAAATCGAACTTGAAAACATGCGTATGGATTTGCCCAAATTCCGTTCGGGCGACACCATCAAGGTGCACTTGCGCATTGTGGAAGGCGAAAAAGAGCGCATCCAGATGTTTCAAGGTAATGTCATCCGCATAAAGCGTGGCACCACAGACGCCACCTTCACCGTGCGGAAAGTGTCCAATGGTATTGGCGTGGAGCGCATTTTCCCGACACATTCCCCCTTCATCGATCGTATTGAAGTGATGGCTCTGGGTCGTGTGCGTCGTAGCCGCCTCTACTACTTGCGCGAGCTTAAAGGTAAGGCTGCTCGTATTAAGCCACGTAATCGCTATTAAAATTTTCAGCATTACCATAAGGGACATGCAGTTTTTGCGTGTCCCTCTTTTTTTGTTGTTGTCACAGGGCGACCGGAGGCAATTTTATGAAGGTCTTATGGCTTGGCAACCCCATGTTTTCTACCTCCCTTGCAAGGTTTGGCTGGCGGGTTCATATTCATGACTATGAGGTTTTGACATTTTTTTCGTGGGACACGCTTGTGGAAATCGCCGGTTTTGAGCCGGATGTCCTTGTTGTTTCTGACAAAAGCTTACCGCCTCATGTTCTGGATATAGAGAACTTCCCGTGCTTGACTGTCTGCTACGCTGTGGATACGCACATACATAGCTGGCTGCCATTCTATGCTCAGGCTTTTGATATGTGCCTTGTGAGTCTGTTCGACCATATTTCACTTTTCCAAAACAAACGCCTTGTGCACGATGTCTTGCACTGGTGCCCACCTGCGGCAAAGGATGACGATGCGCCCATGCCTCACATCACATCGGAGCACGACTGCCTCTTTGTGGGAAGCATGCACCCAACGCTCACCCCTCGAAGAATAGCCTTTTTTGATACATTAAAACAGCATGTGCCCGGCTTACATGTGGAGCAGGGCGATTACAAACAGCTCTTTCCTCATGGACGCACCCTCATCAATCATTGCGAACAGGGCGACATGAACTTTCGTATTTTTGAAGCTATGGGGTGCGGCGGCTGCCTTGTGACACCGCGCATTGGGCATGGTATGGAGCGCCTGTTTACGCACGGTGCAGAATGCATGCTCTATAATATTGACGACCCCACAGAGGCGGCGCGCTATATCCATGCACTCTTGGCAAACCCAACACTGGCGCAGAATATGGCCGCACGCGCCTTGGAAAGCATTGATGCACATCACAGGTTTAGACATCGAGCCCATGGCTTTGCAGAAATATTGGGTCAAAAGAGCAAGGAACAGTGGCAAAAACACATCGACGATCGCCGCCGCGTGTCCGCTGAATTGCGCAAAAACTTTTTGCGTCCTTTGTACCTGCTTTTAGCTGAAGCCTACGATAACCCGCAGGTGAAACAAGCGTATTTAAAAGCGGCTACGGCTTAGGGCGCTTGCACAGCAAGGCGTCCACATAAAAAAACAATCAAGTATATTGATTGTTTGTAAAAAATCTTTACACGCTTGCGCTTTGCAAGAAAGTGTGTATCTTGGTATACTCCCCGCAAGGGGAATTTCTTTTAATCATTTTTACAAAAATTTACATCACACGATGTTGATACAAATTTTATTGAGGAGCTTTTTTATGTTGCGTAAAATATCGCTAATGGCAATAGTGTCTTTATCTTTGGCCTTCATGGTGGCCTGCGTGCCCGCAGGTGACACGACATCTGTGGTGGTTATTGATTCAAGCAAAATTTTCCGTGAAAGCACCGTCGGCAAGAATGCCATTGCCTTCATAGAAGGCATTCAGACGACGATGCAAGACGAAATCAACAAATTGCAAGCTGAGTTTCAGAAAAATCCAGAAGACGCCCATATGCAGCAGCTTCTGCAAACTGTGTACATGCAATTCCAGCAACGCATGAGTGCTGAACAACAAAATGTCGCAAACCTCTTAAATGACGTCTTGCAAGCGACCCTTGATGAGTACCGCACAAGCAAGAAAATCAAAGTGATTTTGGCGTCTGAAAACCTCTTGAGCTTTGACAAGACAATTGATGTCAGCGACGACATCATCAAGGCTTTGGACACGAAGACGCTTACTTTGAAGGAAATTTCCACGGAGACACCGGCTGAGATGGTGAAGCTTATCATCGAATCCATGCCCGCTCCGGAAGCAGAAGCGCCAGAAGGCGATGATGCGGCCGCACCCGCTGAGGAAAAGCCCGCCCAGTAACAATACATGCTTCGTGCGTTGGGGATATGAGTGAGGCTTATATCCAGTGTACCGCACAGAGCGCCGCGCGTTTTTACAACGTGCGGCGCTTCTTTTTTAAGGACTTGACAAGGGCATGTTTTTTGTGCATAAAAGGTTTTCTGATTAACTTTTAAAAGGGGGGAACCCAATGCTTCGTGTTTTAATGCTGGCAGCTCTGATGGTCGGTCTTTTTAGCGGTGTGGCTCACGCTGAGGAAAAAACCTATGTCGTCGCTTCGGACGGCACATGGCCACCTATGGAATATTTAAATGATAAAAAGCAAATCATCGGCTATTCCAGCGACTATATCCGCGCTGTAGGCAAGGAAATGGGCGTAAACTTTGACGTACGCAATGTGGCATGGGATGGCATCTTTGCCGGCGTTGCCGCTGGTAACTACGACGTCGTAGCCTCCTCTGTGACCATCACCCCTGAGCGCCAAAAGCAATTTTTGTTCAGTGACCCTTATTGTGAAGTACATCAAGCTTTGATTGTTCCTGCAAACTCTCCCATCACCTCCATGGAACAGCTCAAAGGCAAGAAAGTAGGCGGACAATTGGGTACCACAGGCATTTTTGTTATGCAAAAGGCTGATGTTGGCGCTATCATCAAAGAATACGAGGACGTAGGCCTTGCTGTGGAAGACATGCTCAACGGTCGCATCGATGCTATCATGTGCGATGACCCCGTTGCAAAGTATTATGCCAACAAGAAAGAAGATTTTGCAAGCAAGTTGAAGGTCGCCTTCTTGACCCCCGAAGTGGAATTGTATGGCTTCACATTGCGCAAAGGCCGCGATGACCTCGTGAAAATCATCAACGAAGGCATCAAGATCGTGAAAGAGAAAGGCATTGAGCGCGAGTTGAAAATCAAGTGGATGGGAGCTGAATAGACCCTCCGCGTGTGTCGTTTTTGTATAGTTATGGGGCGTGTGCTGTGCGGCACATGCCCCTTCTCATAAGAGCCATTTAAACATCGGACGCAGCTTGTGAAAGACACTCCACAAAAAACCACTGAGAACGCAGGAAATATTCAAATACTCGTCACAGATGGCGCCTCAATTCCCGACCATAAGGAATGGCGTCTTATCAATGCATGGTCGCTTGCGCTTGTAGGGGCGCTCTTTACCCTTGCTGTGCTCTGCACCATGTGGCCAGAACCGTATTTAGATATTCTCTCCTTTCTCCCCGATGGCCTTCTCGTTACATTTGAAGTAACAGTGTTGTCCATTGTGTGCGCCATTCCCATGGGGCTTTTAACGGGACTTGGGCGCATTTCCAGCAATCGCCTTATCAATCTCGTAGCTTCCACCTATGTGGAAGTTATTCGCGGGATTCCCTTACTCGTACAGATTTTTTATATTTATTATGCACTTGCAAAATTCTTAAATGTCAGCGGCCTTGCATCGGCAGTTATTGCCATCAGCTTTTGTTACGGCGCCTACATGGGCGAAGTGTTCCGCGCAGGAATCTTGGCCATACCAAAAGGGCAGATGGAAGCCGCGCGATCCCTTGGCTTTAATAGTTTCCAAACCATGTTTCTCGTCATATTGCCGCAGGCATGGCGCACCATTTTGCCACCGGTTGGCAACGAATGCATCGCCATGTTGAAGGACACGTCCCTTGTGTCAGTTATGGCCATGCCCGACCTTATGCAGCGCGGGCGCAGTTATACGGCAAAGACCTACTTGTACTTTGAAACGTACACGATTATAGCACTCATCTACCTCATCATTACGCTTTTACTCTCGAAGTGCGTGAGCGTCATGGAAGCAAGGCTCAATTATTATGACAAACGAAAATAATACACCGATTATAAGCATTCGCAACGTCTGGAAATACTTTGACACTCTGCCTGCCCTGCAAGATGTCAGCCTCGATGTACATGCAGGAGAGCGCGTTGTCATCATAGGCCCCTCCGGTTCTGGCAAGTCCACGCTCTTACGCTCCATCAATCGTCTCGAAGAGGTGGACAGAGGGACGATTGTGGTGGACGGGCAAGACATCAATGCCAAGGAGCACGACATAAATGTCATCCGCCAGAATTTGGGCATGGTGTTTCAGCAATTCAACCTCTTTCCCCATAAGACTGTTTTGCAGAATTTGACCATGGCGCCCATTAAGTTGCGCGCTATCCCAAAACGCGATGCAGAAGAACACGCTCTCAGCCTCTTAAAGAAGGTTGGCATCAGCGAGAAGGCAAATGTCTACCCCGCCATGCTCTCCGGTGGACAGCAACAGCGCGTCGCCATTGCCCGCGCGTTGGCTATGCAGCCAAATATCATGCTCTTTGACGAGCCAACCTCCGCCCTCGACCCTGAAATGGTGGGCGAAGTGCTGGATGTTATGATAAGTCTTGCGGA
>CAYJGA010000016.1:0-14050 GCA_964369255.1 uncultured Desulfovibrionaceae bacterium | reverse complement strand
CGTGCACTTCTCCTTGTGGGAAGAAGCGATAGCTGTCAAAGATTTCTGCGGCGGTGGAGACGGGCTTGTTTATAAGAAGCACATTTTCGCCGCGCCCTTCCAAGTCCACCACATTCATGCGCATGGGCGCATAATACTTGCTTGGCAGTTGGTAGCGTCTGTCTACACCGAGGCCGTCAATGCTCTTATAATGCTCCATGCCCACGGAAGAGCCGGAGTAGCTGTCGACAGTTTCGTGTATGGCTTCGCCGCTCTGAGAGAAGACCTTGAGGCGCTCAGACTCTTGCATGAGCACCACAATTTTTCCAGAATCCTGTCCTTGTGGGGGCAAGTATGCGAAGTTAAAAACATTTGCGCCCTTGGGCAGGCCAAGTTTGCCCGCCATAGTCACCGTATCGCCCACGACCTGCGCCATATAGACGCCCGGGCGGAACAAGTTCACGCTGTCCCAGCGCTGTGCCACGAGGGTGGGGGCATAGCTGGGAGCGACGGGCACGACGTTCAGGAAGAAGGAGCTGCGCTTGGCGTATTCGCGCAAGTTACCGCCTTCAAAGGTATAAATATAGGATGCGGGTTGATTGTCAGAAGCATTAAAGGTAGTTACCACCAGTTGGGGCGGTCTGCCTCTGTCCAAGCGCACCTTGCGCAAAATGAAGGCTTGGCTTGCCATGGCAATGGTATGCTCCACAAGTTGGTTCATTTTGCCGCCGTTCCAGTCATAAATATAGAGTTTATGGTCGGCAAGGATGGCGATTTGCGTATTGCCGCTGCCGCTGAAATCGCCCACGGTGAAGTCTACCATATCATAGGGCAAGGCCACACTACGCAGGCGGGAACCGTCGTCTGCACCGGAACCTTGATAGCGGAATTGCGGGTTTAAGTAGACGCTCGCCTCGCCCGTTTCGTTCACAACGATGCCCGGGTTCATTTGGTTCACCGTAGCGCCGCCGCCCACACTGCGCCCAAAGACTTGGCGGCTCAGGTCGTCGGCCAGCGCCTGCACGCCGGCAATGAGGTTGCCCACGCTGCTTTGTGTGCTGCGAGTCCATTCCTTGCCGCTCTTATCGCGAACGCGCGCTTCGATGGTCGCTTGTTCTTGTAAGATGTTGATGCTGCCCCACACGACATAGTCTGCGCCGGACGCCTTTTGTGCTTTTTGTACGTCTGCTACAGAGGCAGGCGCCTTTGTGGGGATGCCCTTACTTGTCAATTCCACCTGTCCCGGCCACGCCATACGGTTTGCCAAGGTGGAAGGAACGGCTTTGCCAAGGTATGTATAGCCTTGAGGGCCATTGATTTCAAAGGGCATGACCGCCAATGATTTTGCTGCTGCTGCGGCCATTTCCACGGCAAACACACAAGAAAAAGCCAGCGAAAGCGACATCACACAGAAAAATGTTGTCACTTTTGCGGCGGCGATCGAAAGAACACGCGCTGTTACATTCATGTATAACTCCTTAGAATGGAAGGACTATGACAATATCTCCGCGCACAAAACACCACAGTGCCCGCGCACAAGGACGCGCATAATCCTCGTCATCCATACTATTTTCTTTGTCTTTTAGCAAGCATTTTGCGAGGCGCAAATACACGCGCCTCAGGTCATTCTAATTTGTTTTTTTGAAAGGGGTTTGGGGAAAACTTTTTTCTTAAAACAAGTTTTCCCCTCACAAGCTTTTAAAAAATCGGAATGCTCTCTTATCGGGCGTCAATGGCTTCCACTGGCTCTGTTAAGAGGAAGTCTCCTTTTTCAATCCACGCCTTGAGCGTATTGGCAATCTCCAGTGATGTGCTATAACTTGTCATGGGGACGGTCTTCACTTTTTTGCCGAGTAAGTCAACCTCGCCGCTCATGAGTTCGTGGAAGGGCACATGGGCAAGCACGCGCGGGATGCCATTGGGATAATCGTGACCATAGTCTTTGATGGGCATGAGGATGTCGTCATTGTCAACGCCTGTAAACCATGCGATTTCCTCGTTGAGAATGGGGATGGGGATGCCAACACCCACAGACAGTGTGCAGCCATATCCGAGGAAGGAGAGGCCGCGCAAGTATTTTGCCTGCATATTCTTAAGGTTGCCCTTGAGCATAAGCGTCCCTGACGCGCTCAAGGGGAGGCCGCGCTCTGTTCGTTGCGGATTGGGAACATGCTGCGTGCCTGCGCCGATGACATAGCCAATGCCACCCGCAAGGAAAATACGCGTGCCAAGGCCGATGGTGCGGAAATACGGGTCGTTGAAAAGGGGCGACAAATGACCCGCTGTGGCATAGTTAAGATTATACATGTTCGGACGTAAAGGTCCCATATATGTATAGATGATGCGACTTGTCATATTGACAGCGCCATTGTAGTTTTGATAGCAATTTCGAGGGTTAAACAGTTCTGCGAAGGGGAGGTCTTTGAGCGTTATGGTGCGCTCAAGGGTGCGGCGCGGATAGCAGTCCGTCCCGTAGGACTCCGCCCGCAAAGCCAGCTCCTTCCCTGCCACCAAGTCCTCAATGACATGGGCGCCCCCATAGGGGAAGGTGCCGGGATACGGATCGTTGAGAGGGTCGCCTTCGGGCAGCTCTGTGGCGCCGATATAACCGTCTGCGGCAGCGATGCCGCCGTAGCAGGGCACATTATTGAGCCAAAACCTGTTACTACGCATGGCAGGCGGCTCCGGCTGTCCTATGTTAAAGAGTACTCCGGAGGAACACATGGGCGAAAATGTCCCCGTCGTGACCACGTCTACTTCCTTGGCGGCCTGTTCCTTGCCAATTCTTTTGACTGTTTCGCTCATTTCTGCCGCGTTGAGCACAACGGCCTTGCCCGACTGGATACGAGCGTTTATCTCTGCTATGGTTTTTTGTACCTTGTGATGGGACATGCTTTCTCCTTGACAAAGTGTCGTCGTAAAAACGACTGCTACATTATAAGAATAAACCCCCTCACAAGAGCGCGGGGCTATGCGGGAGTCTGTATTCGTGTCTGGCATCTGTAAAAAATGACGTACAAAGAATGCCGCACGGACTGAATGCTGTCAAAGTATTTTTTTCATTGCTCCGCCAGCTCCATGTGGCTCTCACTGTGTGAATACGTGTTTTCACGCGAAAGAAATTCTTGCAATTCCCGTAAAGGTATGCAAGCATTGCCCATGAGTACAAATAATATTACAGAACATGACGCAGAACATGGCACAGAAAAGGACGTGACGCACGAGAATGTGCCCATGGCGCACGATGCCACCTACAAGAAGTTCTTTACGGAGCCTCGCATGGTACGTTCGCTTGTGCAGGATTTTGTCAGTTCTTCTTTAGGTTTGCGCTTTGACTTTGACAGCCTCCAGCGGATGCCCGCCGATTTCGTCTCCGATAAGTTCACCATGCGGCATGGAGACATGGTTTGGCGCATAAAGCTGACAGGCACACACGAAGGCGACGTATCACACGACCTGTGGTGTTACCTCTATGTTTTGTTGGAATTTCAGAGTACAGTGGATAAATGGATGGCACTGCGCATCAATGCCTATTCGACCTTACTCTTGCAAGAACTTGCCCAAGCAAAACAGCTGGAAACTGACGACTTTCTGCCGCCCGTTTTGCCCCTTGTCCTTTATACTGGCAGCGGGCGCTGGACAGCGAAACTGTCCGTGACAGAGCTTATTATGCCGGGGCTTGGTGACTTGCAAAAATACCAGCCGCAGCAGACGTATTTCCTCCTCGATGGGAGTCAATCCCTGCAAAACCCTGACAGCGAGGGACTTGCCAGTCTGTTTGTGCGCCTTGAAAAAACAAGCGACATCGTTGTGATGCGAGACATCCTTAAAAAAATTGCTGTCCATCTGAGAGGCCTTGAAGGTACAACGCTTCACAGGCTTTTCAGGGAGCTTGCGCAGGTCATCGTGAAAAACGCTCAGACGCAGGGGCGCAAGATGGAAAGCATCGAGGATATTATTGAAACGGAGGATTTTTCCATGTTAGCAGACAGAATTGGTTCTATGGTTGACCAGTGGTGTGCCCAAGCGACAGAGCAAGGCAGAATGCAGGGTAAGATGGAGGGCAAGATGGAGGGCAGAATGCAGGGCAGAATGCAGGGCGTAGAACTTGGTACGATACAGGGTATAGAACTTGGTAAGAAAGAAGGCATGGTGATAGGCAAAATAGAAATGCTTTTAGACCTTGCGCGGAGCAAGTGGGGGGCATTGCCAGAGTCGCTTGTAGACAGTATCAATAGCATTCAAGATGCGAGTATGCTATCGACTTTGAGCAAGAATTTCTTGCAGATGTCATCCATGCAGGACTTTGCACGCGCTGTTCAGACGCTGTTGGCGCAAGAGCCAAAAAAGCAGATGTAGGCCGTGTGCATGTCATAGTATTCTCATGGTGTGCGTCCTCTTATCTGCATCAATACGCCCCTGCTACATATAAATGCGTCCCTGCTCCATGTGCGCATGGCGATTGATACAAGTCGGGCAGTCCTCGTCATAGTGCGACACGAGCACAAGGTGAACGTCTGTGGCTATGTCTTCCAGCATATTAAGCATTTGTAGACGCGCCTGTGCGTCAAGGCCGGAAAACGGTTCGTCGAGAAGAAGTATTTCAGGGAGAAGCACTTCTGACACTGTCCATGCATCTCCCTTATATGCACTGCTTTCCTCACTCACATACGCGCGCGACACAAGAGCGCGCGCCAAAAAAAGACGCCGCAGCTGACCGCTGGAAAGCGTGCGGATGCGGCGCTGCTCCAATGTCGCAAGCCCAAAGCGTCGCAAAAGCGCGTGGACGCGCTCCTTCTCCACTTCAGAAAAAGCGCCATATATCCCCTCGTAGAGGCCGACGGTTCCGTCATAGCCGGAAAGAACAAGCTCAAAGGCGGTCATATCATGAACGCGTTCGCGCGTCTGCGCATAACACGCTTGCTCCCTATCAGACACAAGACGAATGGCACGGCGAATACTCGCCAATTCTGTGACAGGTTCGGGGGCAAGTTCCAACGATGCAGACGCATATGGACGCACAAAGCGCTCCACACAGCCGCCGTAGGCCGCATAAAATTCCCCTGCCAGCAGTCGTAAGAATGAAGACTTCCCCGCGCCGTTCCCGCCGCTTATGCGCCAATGTTCGCGTACTGAATCGCGCTCGTTCTCATGGCTGTGCGCATGCCTGCATAAAGTCCAGCACAGGTCATGCAAAATCGCTTTCCGCTCTACGAAAACAGTCACATTTCGCACTCGTATGAGGGGGGACGCGCTGCCTTGGCTGGCTTGACTTGCTTGACTATCGTGTTTGTTTTGGCTGTCTACTGCATATGATTTCTGTGCTTCGTGCGGCGGCGTTTGCACCTCTTGCACAGAGATGGACGAGGTGTGTGGCCCAGATTCTTTCGTTCCAGACTCTTTCGACCCAGACTCTTTTGACGCAGGCTCTTTTGACGCAGGCTCTGTCATCGCCTCCGTCAGCATGCCATCCTGTATGCGAACGCGCCGCTGCATCCACGACGGAAGGGCGGACAACCTGTGTGCCGTCATCACAAGTGTACAATGCGCCGCCTCTTCCTCTAATATATCAAGCACGCGCGAGCGTATGGCAGTATCGAGGCCGTCGGTGTATTCGTCTAGTAAGAGCACAGCACAGCGGCGCAAGAGCGCTCGTCCGAGAAGTATGAGGCGTAGTTGTCCTTGCGAAAGTTCCGGCGCTTCCATGTGTAAAAGATGTGTACAGCCGAGGCGTGCTGCCATGCGACACGCTTGTTCCCTTTGCCATTGGTCGTCGCTATTATGGGAGGGCACTGTATAGAGCAAGTGACTGTCTGAGAAGGCAGTGAGGAGCATGTCCATGGCGCTGAGTTTCCACGCATTGCGCACATACAATTCTTGCTGTGCGGTGCTTACAAGGCTTGTCATGCGGCGGCCTATGAGGGGCGAGCTTTCCACAGAATCGCCGTGGTGCCACAGTACGCGTCCTTTTTGCGGATACATTTCACCGCGCAAAAGGCACAAGAGCGAAGACTTGCCCGCACCATTGGCGCCGAGCACAGCTGTATGCTCCCCCTTATGGATTGTAAAATTGAGATTTTCAAAGAGCACTTGTGCGCCATAGTGAGACACGCGCGCGTCTTGAATGCTTATGAGGGGCACTGTCACTAAAAGCCCCTTTCATGCATGACGCCTCCGCAAAACCAGACGCTGTGGTCATAGCCAAAGCGCCGCGCGTAGGCTTCGAGCACATCAAAATGGGAGGCGACATCGTCCACATTGTGCGCATCGGAGCCGACGGCGATGGGGATGTGCATATCCGCCGCCATCGTCATTATCACAGGCCCCGGGTACACTTCCGCGCACATTTTGCGCAGGCCGGCCGACGAAAGTTCCATGGCCATGTCAGCGCGTTTTATGGCTGCCAGCGCTTCGCCCACGCACTGTTGCGCCGCGGGCTGTGCGAGCCAGTCATTAAAGCGATCAATGGAAAATATTTTCACAAGGTCGATGTGGGCGGCGATGTGAAAAAGGCCGCTTTCTGCCATGCGTTTGAGGGTCTGAAAGTAGGCTTCATAGTGGGCATCACACTGATTTTTGTACAAACTTTTCCAGTCTGCGGGGTCGTCGTCATAGCCCCATGTTTCCAAAAAGTGGACACTGCCAATGATATAGTCATAGGGATACTCCGCAATGGCCTTGCGGATAAAGTCCTGATCCTTTTCAAACCAATCCATTTCGATAGCAAGCAGGACTTGGTCGGGATATTGCTGTTTTAACGCCTGCACCTCTGCCACATATTGGGGGAAGTGCGCCATGAGCTTGTCCCTGTATTCGTTGGTATAGGTGTAGGCATGGGGGCGCGGCGAGTGTTCTGTGAAGCCATAGAGGCTGATATTTTTTTGTTGCGCGGATGTCCACATGGCAAGGGGTGTATCCTTTCCGTGGGAATAGAGCGTATGTGTGTGTAAGTCTGCGGTTATCATAGTAGCCTCGAAATTTTTTCAGATTTTCCTTTAAAAAGCGTTCGTGTTTTGTAAAGGGTAAAATCACTTTATTTAGAAACACCTCCTAAACACCGGAGGAAAAGTGGTCAAAAGCGTCACGCAGGGGGGCTGCCTCGCCATTGAGTAAAATGCCTCCTGCATCTGTGACTGTACCAATACTGCGTAAATTTGGCAATGCCGCGCGAATAAGTGGAAAGAGCTTTGGCAGACAGGCGCCAAGAAGGGCGTAGTCTTCGCCTCCCACCCATGCCTCGTGCACCGGACAGCGCCCTTGTTGACGCTGATATGTAATAAATTCTTTTTCAAGAAAGGCTTCTGGCAAAATCACTTGTGCCCCGAGCACATCTGATGCGCCGGCGCAGTGACAATGGTCGGAACAGCCGAGAAGGCGTGGTAAATCCCGTGCAAGCCCATCGGAAACATCCATGAGAACGGGGGGACGCACATTGAGGGCAGACCGTGCTACAATGAGGCCGGCGTCCACTTGTGGTTGTGGGCGTAAATGCGCCGCACAGGCGCAAGGCCATTGCTCACGCGCCGCGTGGCCGTGCTTTTCCAGCACTTCAAGACCCATACGCGCAAGCCCTACAGAACCCACAAGAAAGAGCGTGTCGCCCGGCATGGCGCCGCCTCGTGTTAAGTATCCGGAATATTTGCGTTGAGCGTCGTCTTCATTCGTGTCATGCGTCGGGTGTAGCTGCTTGCGTATGTTGCTGCCTTCGCCCCAAATGGTGACGCATATGTGCAAGGAAGGGGATTGAGAAATGTCGCCCCCTGCGAGCACCATGCGGTGCTCCGACGCCAAGGCCGACATGCCCGAAAAAAAGCGACGTAGCCAGTCTTCATCTGTCTGCGCGGGCAGGGCAAGACCCAAGGTGAAACCTAAAGGACGCACACCCATGGCAGCCATGTCACTGATATTCACGGCGAGCGCTTTGTGCCCTATTTCTTCAGGGTGAAAATATCTTCGACGAAAATGGACGTCCTCCAAAAAAAGGTCTGTGCTGACACTCAGGGCGCCGCGCCAGCGCACCACTGCGGCATCGTCGCCGCGTCCCATGAGCAACGAGCTGTGCTGTGTGGGAAAATACTCAGAGAGCAAGGCCAGAAGGTGGGCTTCAGACATAATAGACATGGATTCACCTATACCTTAATAGCAACTTGTTGAAAAACGCAAATGTTCAGGCCGTCCAAAAAGTGTGGGCACTTTAGTATTGTAGTTGTAGAGTTAAGGTTTTTTTTAACCGGCTTGTGGGGGGGGGGGAAAACTTTTTAGGAAAAAAAAGCTTTCCCCCCCACACCCCCCTTTCAAAAAAACCAATTGTTTAACATAAAAAAACAGTTTTCGAATGACACTTGGGGGCACATGGTCACTCGCAGTTTTGAGAGCTTCTTACTCTTATTTCAATATTTACACCTGTAATATTAGGAGCTATTTCTAAATAAATCCTTTTGTGCTTTGCCACAGCTCTCAAAAGGGCAAACAGAATTTTTTGCATAAAAATACAAAACATCGTTTCCCTCTTCCATCCGAAAGCGCCGATTGTCTAGTTAAACAGGTGGTTTTTTTGAAGGGGGGTTTGGGGGGAAAGCTTTTTTTTCCTAAAAAAAGCTTCTCCCCAAGAAAAAAACTTAAACAAAAAAATAAAAAAAGCTTTCCCCCAAACCTCTTTCAAAAAAACACATGAGAAAGCACTGCTGCAACATGCCCTTTTTAGCGTGCTGCGCCGTCCATGGTCAAAAATTCTTTGAGTATAACTTTTAAGCCAAAATTCTGAAAATTGACTTGGCATTTATCCGGTGGCATCATACGAACAATTTTGCCTCGCCCAAAAATTTTATGATAGCAATATGTGAGAGAGGCATCGTCTGTCCCTGAACTTGTGTCGGCGAAAGCAGCGTCAAAGGGGGCACTTGTCGTTGTGGACGGTGTCGCATGGCTATTGCGAGCAGGTGAGCGTGTGCTTTGCGCTTTTTTGGGTGCCTGCGGACGGGCGCGACGCTGGAGCACCTTGCCATAGCTTTCGTACCACTCCTCGTAGAGATCACGCGGAAGCTCCCGTAGGAATGGGCTTGGGGTTGTGAGTTCGTCTGTGCGAAAGGCTCTGTTATAGACAGAGCGCGGCGCGTACAAGTCTAAGGCAGAACGCGCGCGTGTACACGCCACATACATAAGGCGTCGCTCTTCTTCAAATGTTTCTGCATTCTCAAGGGCATGGCGCGAAGGAAAGCGCTCTTCCACGAGGTCGATGATGATAACAGCGCCCCATTCTAAACCCTTGGCGGAGTGGATGGTGGACAGGGTAATATACTTTTCCTTGTCCATGTCGCCTTCTTGCTCGGTTTCTGAGGGGTCAAGGACAATATCTGCTATAAATTCATCCAGATTTGTATGCCGCGCTGCCATGTGGACGATTTCATCAAGCCCTTGGCGGCGCTTTGGCCAGTCGTCGGGATACTGCGCTGTTAAGTGCGGGACATAGTGCTCAACAATGGCCTGCATGAGGCTTTCCGGCGAAAGTATGAGGTTGCGTTGCGCTGTGATAAAGCAGACATCCTCCCAGAGACCCGTGTGCTTGCCAAAGGCTTTTTTCAGTTCATTTAAAGGCTTTGTGATGAGCATTGTATGGAGTTTTTCCACAGTTTTTTTGCCGACCCCCTTGTGCAGCAGGGCGATACGCTCAAAAGCCTGTCTGTCGAGGGGATTGACGACAAGGCGCGCATAGGACAAGGCGTCCTTTATGTGCGCTGCCTCCGCAAAACGGATACCCCCAAATTTGCGGAAGGGAATGTTTGCATGCTTGAGTGCGATTTCTAAGTTGTAGGAATGAAAGGACGCACGGAAAAGCACTGCGATGTCATGGGGGACATGATGCTCTAGTAATTCCTCAATGCGCCGCACCACCATATGCGCTTGACTTTGGTCGCTTTGGGGAAGAACAATGCGGACGGGGTCGCCGCCTTCTCGTGTGGTAAAGAGATTTTTATCGTAATGTTCTGCCGCGTGCGAAAGAAGGCAATTCGCCACATGGAGCACGGGTTGTGTGGAGCGATAATTCTCTTCAAGGCGCACAATCTGAGCGCCCGGAAAGGATTGAGAAAAATCGAGAATGTTTCTCACATAGGCGCCGCGAAATGCATAAATAGACTGTGCATCGTCCCCCACAGCCATGACATTGCCACAGCCGCCGCACTCTGTCGCCCCGAGCAAACGCACAAGACGCGCCTGCACCTTGTTTGTATCCTGATATTCATCAACCATAATATAGCGCAAACGCTGCCTCAATGCTTGCACATCGGGCTGATTTTCTTGTAACAATGTTTCAAGTTCAAAGAGGAGGTCGTCGTAATCGAGCAGGCATTGTGCGCGTCGAAAATCTCCGTAGACTGTATAAAGGGTCTCTAAGGCATCTATATGTGTTTGCAAGTGCGCGGATTCTTTGTGTATAACTTCACTGACAGACAGCTCTTTGTTACGCGCTTTGCTAAATATACTGAGAATGTTTTGATTTTTTGGAAAGGATCGGTCGCCCTTGCCTATTTTATGCAGGTCTTTGCAGTGCGCCAGCGCGCTTGTCATGTCTGCTGTGTCCATGACAGAAAAGTTCCGACCTTCCAGCCATGAGGGGCGATATTGGCGTAGGGTGGCGAAGGCGAAGGCGTGGAATGTGCCGCCGCGCACGCCTGTCAGCCCTCTGTCCAAGAGCAGGCCTGCTCGATGCATCATTTCTTGTGCGGCCTTGCGGGTAAAGGTGAGCAGCAGCATGTGATGTGGCTCCACGCCTTGCTCGCATAACCACGCCATTCGATAGACGATTGTGCGCGTTTTACCGCTGCCGGCACCTGCAATGACAAGTACGGGGCCATCTTCTGCGGTAGCCGCGGCATATTGCGCCGCATTAAGACTTTTTTCGTAATCAATCATAGATGCCTTTCCGACCCCGTTGATGACACGGCTATGTGTCTGTATGAGCTGCGTGTCAGTGTTATTGGATAAATTCAGCCTTCACACGAATTTGAAGCGTCGTCAAGAAGGAAAGTCGCTCTTCAAAAAAAGTTTTTGCCCATTGCTTTATCTCTAAAAGAAGCTCCTGCTCATTGCTGGGTGCCTTTTTCAGATTGTCTTTTTCTAATAAAGTTTTGTAGACATAGGCAACGCATTGGTTTTGTTTTGTATGTCCCAAGGCCATCGCAAGTAAAAACATTTGTTCTGCTTGTGTTACGGGGACAGCAGAACCTGTCACAGGCGAGGCAAGGTAAGGCAGGGGGGAGTTCAGTACACTTTTTTGACATATAAAAGTATTGAGGCGTGCGCAATCTGTCTCTTGTGCTTCTGTGTATGTGTGTGCGGGAGCCAACGCGCCGGATGACATAAAGAAAAGAAGGATTTGGATAAGAGTATCGAGCGGTGTGTCCACAAAGGCGGGTGATTCTCCTATTTCTTGGAGGGATTTAGGGCGATAGTTCTCTTGAGCTAAGAAGGCAATCATGCCTTTGTAAATGGCGCTGTCGGCTTGCGCAATGCCAAAGGGCGTTCCCAGTTCATATGAAACATCTTTCTCTTGACATGTGAGAACGAAGCGAAGCGCGCGCACAGCGCGCGCGTGCTGTTGCAATGAAAGCGCACTGTGTCCTTTGATGAAAATATCTTTGCGGAACATGGTATCCTGAGCATAATCCCGCAGTGTTTCTTGATGGATAATATCGTCTATGGAGGCAAAAGCCTCTTCGAGGGATTGAGGGATACTTCCCTTGAGCTGGGAAACAGGGTGAGCTGTGGTCAAAAATGTGCATCTGGCATCAAAAAAATACGCTGCCATATCTTTGAAGTAGACGGGATTCCACTGCTGGTTAAAATGCTCGTGCGCTATATAGGTGGCATCGTGCGTACACAAGGCCTTAAAGTATTTTGCCACTGCGCTGTGTTTTTTTGTGTACAGAGCACCTTCTTGTTCGAGGTGTGTAAAGGCGCGTATGGCTTCTGCCACCTTGCTGCGAGTATCTTGCTGTGCGCTGCCTTGGCTATTGGCATGATGTATAAAAAAATCGTGCAGAGGCACAAGACTTGCCCAACCGGGCATGGCATTGTAGCCTACATAGACAAGGCCCCCCACTTTCAGATTTTTTCTGATAATTTCCATGATGAAGGCATGGTTTTCCTTACTCACCCATGACCAAATGCCATGCATCACAATGACATCAAATGTGGGGAGGAGGCCGTGACGAGATTTTTCCGCCAAGTCTTCAAAGCTGTCGTTGAGTATGTGCACAGTCTTTGTGCAACACTGCGCCATGTGCTGCGCTGTTATGCTATGTTCCGGGTTGAAATCCGTTCCCCAGAACTCGCCTTCATTAGCCGCAGCATGAATGCATAAGGATGACCCTTGCCCATAGCCCAACTCTAAGTAACGCAAGGGCGTATTGTCGGATAGGTGCGCACCGCGCAAGGTGGCAAGTGTGCGTAGATACAGTGGGCTTAATTCGCGAAAGTAATAGTCATTATAAGGGATGTCCATTACATAACCTTCGTTATACAGCTCCATAAATCTTGCGTCTCCTTATTTAAATAACAAAAATCCAATGAAGTCAGCGTTTCTTTGAGCTTTGCGCGTTTATTGGCTTTTTTTCAGCCAGTAGTTTAGAGTATTATACAAAACAGTGGGGGAAATGGGTTTTGTAATATGGTCATTCATGCCATTTTTCAGACTTGTTTCCTTGTCGCCGGTCATAGCATGGGCGGACATGGCGATAACAGGTATGCGTTGAAATTGTGGCATTGTGCGTATGGTACGCGCGGCGGTTAATCCGTCCATGATGGGCATTTGAATGTCCATAAGCACCACATCATAGGCACTTCCTTCCGCAGTGAGCATGTCCAGCGCTTCTTGCCCATTATTAGCAATATCCACTGTATAACCCACACTTTTTAAGAGTTCTTCGGCGATAACTTGGTTAATATAATTGTCTTCAACGAGCAAAATATGGCCGCCGTGGTGCTCAAGCACAGCATCGTGCACAGACTGTGCCTCCGCAAGCGCCTCTTGGCTTGTGCGAGTAAAGGTTGCGGTGAAAATGAAGGTAGAACCTTCGCCAAAAACGCTCTCCACCCAGATTTCCCCGCCCATCATTGCCACGATACGCTTGGAGATAGCAAGGCCAAGACCTGTGCCGCCATATTTGCGCGTGACGGACGTGTCTGCTTGGCTGAAGGCCTCGAAAAGGCCGTCAATTTGCTCTTGTGTTAATCCAATACCTGTGTCTTTTACCACAAAGCGACATTGTAATTCCGTATCAGTATGCTCTATCGTCTCAATAAGTAGGCTGACACTGCCTTCGCTGGTAAACTTCACCGCATTGCCGAGCAAGTTCAAGAGAACCTGCTTCAGGCGCAAAGGATCGCCGAGGAGGTGTTCTACGGCAAACTCACCTTCATTCAGATAGAACGTAAGCCCTTTGGAGCGCAGTGTATGCCCTAAAAGGCTCTCAATTTCTGCGCACACGTCATGCAGGGTGAAGGGGGTGTCCTCCATCTCAAGCTTGCCCGCCTCAATCTTTGAGAAATCCAAAATGTCATTGATGATGCGCAAAAGTTCCTTGGTGGAAAAGAGCGCCTTTTCCATGTAGTCCCGCTGCGATGCGTCGAGGTTTGTGTCAGATAGAATATGTAAGATGCCAAGGATGCCATTCATGGGGGTGCGTATTTCGTGACTCATATTGGCCAAAAATTCGCTCTTTGTTTGTGCGCTCTTTTCTGCGTCTTCCTTGGCGCACTGTACTTCACGCAGCATGGCCTTGCTTTCGCGCAAGTCATGGGAATAGGCAATGACAACATCCTTGTGCTGCAAAGTGCTGCACATAAGCTTCATCGCGAGAGGAAGTTGCTCGTGTGTTGCCGTTTGCGTCATGAGTTCAAAATAGCAGAAACCATATGTGAGAGTTTCGTCCCATCGTTCTTGTACGAACTGGAGGGTATTTCGTCCATTCGGTTGCAATGTGGGAAAGAAGTTGTGAAAGTTTGCGACATAGTCAGATTTTTGCGTATATCCTGCTAAGCGCATGGCCTCTTCATTGCAGTCAAGTATTTG
>CAYJGA010000015.1:0-14397 GCA_964369255.1 uncultured Desulfovibrionaceae bacterium | reverse complement strand
ATTCGGGTACACAAAACCATGTGTAACATAGCGAAACAGCTAGTAAAAAGGGAAGCGGGGAAACTCCTTAAAGTTTTCTTCCTAAAAAAAGTTTCCCCCCAAGAAAAAAAACTTAAACAAAAAATAAAAACAAAAACAAAAAAAGCTTTCCCCCAACCCCCATTCAAAAAAATATCTTTATTTAGAAACAGCCCCTAGACCGTTTTGCCTAAAAATTCTACGAGCGTTGCATGCAATTCTTGCGGGTCGATGGGCTTTGCTACGTGCCCGTCCATGCCGGCTTCGTTGCAACGGCGCTTGTCTTCGAGCATGACGTTGGCGGTCATGGCGATAATGGGCATGCTTTTGACGTGGGGCAGTGGCAGCTCTCGAATGTGCTTTGTGGCGGTGAGACCATCCATAATGGGCATTTGCACATCCATAAATATGAGGTCGTAGATGTTGTCAGTGGCGCGCTTCACGGCCTCTTGCCCATTGTCGGCAAAGGTGATGTTGAGGCCATAGTCCTCCAACATCGCGTTGACAATTTCTTGATTTATCATGTTGTCTTCAGCGATAAGGACGCGTTTGCCGCGCAAGCGCGCTGTGACGTCTTCTGCGCTGCTTGCTGCATCGTGCGATATATCTGTGGATGTGGCGTCTATGAGCGATGCGGAGGCCGCGGCTACGTCTGTGGGAATGTCTACTATAAAGGTTGTGCCCGTGCCAAGCTTCGACGTCAGAGAAATGGCGCCGCCCATAAGTTGCACGAGGCGCTGGCTGATGACAAGGCCAAGACCCGTTCCACCAAAGCGGCGAGAGGTGGATGTGTCCGCTTGTGTGAATGGCTGGAAGAGCTTGCTTGCTTGCTCTTCAGAAAGGCCGATGCCCGTGTCTGTCACACTAAAGCGCAGTGTTAAGCGTGTTGCAGACTCCCACTCAAGGATACGCACGTCCAAGGAAACGCTGCCTTCAGATGTAAATTTGATGGCATTGCCAAGAAGATTTAAGAGAATCTGATTGATACGCTCTCTGTCTGCGACAATGCACTCGGGAACATCCTCTGCCATGGAGAAGTCCAAGGCCAAATTCTTTTCCTGCGCCCTGAAAGCCATAATGCCTTGCACGGCGTCAAAGCTTGCACGCACATTGAAGGGCACAAGGTCTAAATCCATCTTGTTGGCTTCGATTTTTGAGAAGTCCAAGATGTCGTTGATGATACGCAAAAGACCTGATGCGGAGATGCTTATTTTGTCAAGATAATCTAATTGCTTCGTGTTCAAGTTGCTTTTGTCAAACACATGCAAGAAGCCAAGAACAGCATTCATCGGCGTGCGAATTTCATGGCTCATGGTGGCGAGGAAGTCTGTCTTTGCGCGAGTGGCGGATTCAGCCGCGTCACGCGCTTCGATAAGCTCCTCTTGCGCACGGCGTATTTCTGTGACGTCCAGTGCCCAAACGATGGTGATTTTTTCATCGTGACGCTGTGTGTACAAAGCTGTGATGAGCAGGTGTTGAATGTCGCCGCTGGGTGTGCGGATGCTAAAGGGCATGTCGTACACCTTCTTAGATGCAAGGACGGACGCTGCGAGGCGCTTCACATCGCCTGCAACCATACTGCTTCCGTCCGGCGCCATGCCACCAATTTGTAAGCCTGCCATTTCCTTCGCCTTGGCATTGCAATAGCGAATTTGACCCTTCGCACTAAAGAAGACGCCTACGGGGCTTTCGTCAAGTATTTCATGGAGGTATTGCACCTCATCTGCCAGTTGTTGCTGGAGGACGTGCAAGCGCGTGATGTCGGAATTAAGACTTACTGTGGCGCGCACACGACCATGCTCATCAAAAATAGGCGTTTGAATGCATTCGTAAGTACGCTTCGCCCCTGTCCCGTCCACAAAGGAGAAGGCACTGCTCGCCTTGCGACCGGAGGCGATGACCCTCTCGCGAGTCTCCACAAGGTCATCCAATGTTTCCGGCGACATGATGCTGGACATGCTCTCAAAGTGCTGGTCATTATTGCCCTCTAAATCGCCGAAGACACGCAAGGCGGAGGCATTGGCCATGGAAATGGTGCCATCAAGCTCGTGCACCATAACAAGGGCGGACAGACTGTCTAAAATCTGGCGCAAGTGGGCATTGTGGCTCTGGGTGAGAGAAACTTCGACGCGTTGCTTGTGGGCAGAAACGTCCGTACCAAGCAAGACAAGGGTATCTTGTCGTTCGTTGGGTAAAACGCTCCATTGGACATAGATTTTTTCAAGTTCCTCAGTGCTTATTTCTCCTTGCGAGCGGGCGCTTGCTTGATTTGGTGTCATAAGAAGAAGTGGCACCACAAAGGACTCTTCTGTGCTTATAAGGTCTTGCAGCTCCGCCATGTCCATATTGTCCATCCAGCGGAAGATATTGATATTTTGCCCGTTGTCGCGCCAGCCCATTCGGTCACATAAGGGGGCATTGGCATAGACAATGGCGCCGAATGGATTGAGCACCATGAGGAGCACATTGTCTGTATTGAGGACGGCGTCTGTGATATTTTTGTGGTAGTCAAAATCCTTACGCATGTCGAGGATATAAAAAATAAAGAGGAGCAGCGCCACAAGCATGATGAGCATGACGCCTACAGAGAAGTACATCATCGAATCGATTTCTTCGCGCGCGGTGCTCTCCGGCATCACCGTGACAATGCTCCACCCACTCAAGCCGATGGGCGTCGCCACGATGTAATTTCTAATTCCCTTGAAGTATAAGGGCTTTGTGAGGAACTCGCGCGTATAGATGGCCGCATCCATGTCCTCCGGATTGTATTGCGGGTTTTCTCTGTGCAAGATGTGAAAAAGTGTTGTATTTTTGTTCGTGGAATCTGTAATCAAGACCCCCCTTCTGTCCATATAATACTCGCGCCCTGTTTCAGACTGAGACTTTGTATGGCTTTTGGCTACAAAGTGGAGGTTGTTGACGCTGTCAACAACAACAAGTGCGCCAAGGATAGAGCCTTTTTGCTGGTGATGGGAACAGAATGGAAAACAGAAGGTGTGGGATAGTGCTCATGGACAAATATGTCTGAATACACGCGCCGCCCTTGCAGCATCGCAGGAAAACGCAGGCACTTGGAGAGGTCGAGAGTCTTTCCTGCAAGATTGTATCCCGCCCCCACGGTGTCTACTAAGAGCACATCCTCCCAGCCGGCCTCCTTGGCGTAATGCGCAAGAAATGTAAGCTTTATGTCGATACTGATGCGTTCATTGACAACAATGGGATTTTTTGCCACATCCTGCAACGCATGCAAAGCGTTTGTCATGCGCAGTTGCGCCACTTCAGCAGCGTGGATACTCGTGTCGACGAGGGAGCTACGCAAATCGTCGCGTAACATCTCACTCAAACGCGAGACATAAAAGTAGCCAACGCCAGAGAGTACAAATGGTACTACACATAAAATCAGAAGAACACTGGTGAGGCTCACCTTTCGCTTGGCCACAGAAAACATGTCAAATCCTTAGAAAAAACCGATTGAAAGCTCTACAGAAGGGCATCGTATGCCCCCCCTGTCTTGTGAACAATACACAGTATTATGCTCACAGTCAAGGAAGCAGCGTTTTAATGATTTTTGCCCCAAGGCGCTCTCATTTTGTTTTTTTGAAAGGGGTTTGGGGGAAAGCTTTTTTTATTTTTTAAGTTTTTTTCTTGGGGGGAAACTTTTTTTATGAAGAAAACTTTAAGGAGTTTTCCCTCTTCCCTTTTTACTTGCTGTTTCGTTATGTTACACATGTTTTTGTGTGCCCGAATGTGCGTGAGTTACAAAATGCGGGTTACAATTTTTTTGAGCCTATTCCTGTGGAATTTTAGCTACTAACAGGTTTCCCACGACCTGACCTATTCCGCTGTTGCCAAGCGCCGCAAGGATGTTGCTTTGGTCTGCATACAGTCCTGCGCTCTTGGTGTATATGTCTGTTGTCGTTGCTTGGGCATGTCCCATTAACATTTGAGCAGCGTTCAACCCAGACTCCGTAAAGGTAATCGCCGCAGACTTGTGGCGTATGGCGTGAAAGTTGAAAACTTTCACGTCAGCTTTATTGCAAAGTCTCTTCACCCGATTCGGATGTGTTATACTGATGTCGCGTAGCAAATAAGGATAGAGGTGCTGACAAAAAAATGGGGAGCATACTGCTCCCCATTTCAAAATTCTACACAAATCGGTGTCGTCTTTGTTCTTCTTACTTCTTTTTGCGATTATACGCAATGACACCCAAGATGCCAAAAACAAAGCTGAAGGTAAACCAAAATGCAGTAATAACCAAAACCTTTGATTCCAAACCCATCATAGTATACGCTTCCATAGCACCCTCCTTTCTCATGATGTCATATAGTTTAGCGGTGTCATCGCATGTACTTTGCACATGTACTTTTTTGTAAGTATACACGCCCCCTCTCGCTCTGACAAGCGGAGAAATGTGTTAATTTCAACAAAAAATTACGAATCAGCGCCAAGCGGCTCAAATAACACACAGTCTGCAAAGCGTTTGTGTATGTCGTCGCAAATAGCTTCCCACGCATGCCATTCGTAGACAAGGTGTATCACATCGCTCCGTGCGCCCGTAGCTTGTAATATGTCGCGGAAGAACTCTTCCGCCTCCTCTCGCTCAAGCTCCTGCACATATTCGACAAATTCCTCCATGGCACCAGCAGGTGCAAGAGAGTCAACCTTGCCATAATGGCTCAAACTCTGCGGGACATAGTAGTAAAGCATGAGCGTTGCTGTCATGCGCTCCTGCACAGTATGCACAAAACGCTGCACATCGTCAGGCTCTAAGGGGTACCCCTTCTGCCCAAGGCAGACTATACAAGCAGTTTTGCCAGAAGCACCAGACATACGCCGCAACAAATAACGATGGCATCCTGCTGTCTGCTCTTGGAAAGTTTGCTCCACATGTTTTACTCCTTTTTTATCCAGTTCACTCTATGAGTCTTAATATATTTTTAATCCATATGACGCGCGCGCAGTGTATTTCACGCCTACGCACCCGTCATGATTATTATATCCACAATGCCCTTAGCTCTTAGTCCAAGAAGTACATGACAACCCACAAAACGAGAATTGCCTTGCCACCCGCAACAACAAAGCCCATGCATGCACCGGACAATCCCGCGGCCTTAATATCCGACAAGCGCGTGGTTAAGCCGATGCTGGAAAAACCAAGTAAGAAGCACCAATCCATGAACGTTGAAGCAAGCTTCACTTCTGGCTTTGTCAAGAAGCCAAGCGTGTTGAACATCACAATGGTTAAAAAACCCACCACAAACATGGGGAACTTGTCCATGATAACCTTGAGCTTACTCGTGCTTTCCATTTGTGCTTGCACCTTGGCGTCGCTGTTTGCCACCATGATGGCAAGCATCAGCACGACGAAGGGCAAGAAAATGACACGACCGATATTATAAATACCTGCAACAACACCGGCGTCTTGGCTATAGGCAAAACCCGCCGCCAACACCTGTGCGGAGTTAATAACACCCACACCCACGAAGGCGCCGAACTGATTGGCAGAAAGCTCAAGCCACTGACCTACAAAGGGGAAAATCAACAAGGCCAAAAGACCAAACATGAGCACCACAGCGATGGTGTAGGCCATGTCCTCATTCTTGGCACGCACAGCAGGCGCAATGGCCACACAGGCCGACACGCCGCACACAGACAAACCCGCCGCCAAGCACGCACTCAACGCGGGCGACATGCCAAACTTACGCCCTATCCACATGAGAATAATCGCCGATGCAAAAAGGAAAACTGCAATAATGATGATGGCTTCCGCACCAGTTTTCAGCAGCCCCGCAAAGGAGTATTTACAGCCCATAACAACGATGCCCGTTTTCGTCATAATCGTCGAAAACTTAAGACCCGGTTTACAGATTTCGGGCACACCAAAAATATTAAGGATTGCCATGCCAAGAATAATCGCCACAATAAAATTGCTGAGGTTCATATTCTTAATGATTGGATGCAAACCGTGCAACAAGGGTGTCACGTACCACGCCACCAAGGCCACACTCACAAAAAGTCCAATGCCGGGAAGCGCTTTGAACGCTTCAAACAAAAATCCCTGCTTTTCTTCTGTCGTACTTGCCATCATTCACTCCTAAAACAAAAATATCTTCTTATCATATATACAAAAAAATATTGTTGGTCAAAGGTTTAAAAACACATTGCGCTGAAAAGCACAAGAAAAAAATGACCATAAAACAAGCGCGTTGCAGTCTTGCATCTATATACGAGTCAAAAGCTATACTTTTACTGGCATCTTAAGGACTTATTTATATTGCATATTTGCATCATCAATAAAAATGTGTTATTTTATTGTGAAAAAAAGAATTTTACAATGATACCCTCGATATTCGCGCTTCATGCCTGAAAAAGCATGTGGGGGGATTTTTTTGAAAAAATCCCCCCCCCACACAAATAATACAGCGGGCAACGCGCCCTTAAAATTCCCTGTTAATCAAGATATTTCTGCTCAAACTCATCCATCGGCATAGGGTGTGCGAAGAAAAAGCCTTGCGCAAGCTCCAAATGGTCTGCGTCCAACGGTGTGAAGTGCTCCGACATCTCAATGCCTTCGGCAATTATCTTCATGCCTAAATCATGGGCAATGGCGCTTATGCCATTCACAACGACTGTTCCGCGCCTGTCGCCCTGCGTCCCTTCGAAAAAGCTCCTGTCAAGTTTCAGCACGTCGACCTTGAAATCCTTTAACATGCCAAGGGACGAATAACCGGCGCCAAAATCATCAATGGCCACCGTAAAGCCCGCTTCGCGCAAGTCGTCAAGCAACTTTGTCAAATCATTCGCATTCTCTGTAATGGCTGTCTCTGTCAGTTCCACTTCTATAAAATGACGAATATCTCCGTAGACATCACAGGTTTTCTTTAAATCTTCGACAAAATGAGGATTTTTCAAGTGTACGCGGGAGAAATTCACGGAAATGGGCAACACTTTATGACCCTTTTCAATCCACGACTTTATACGCTGACACACTGTCCGCAGAACAAAAAAGTCTATTTCAACGACAAAGCCGTTCTGCTCAAAAACAGGGATAAAATCATCAGGTAAGAGCATTGTCCCATCGTCGGTTATCCACCGAACCAAGGCCTCGCCGCTGGTGACCTTTTCCTCCCTTAAATTGTACTTTGGCTGGAAGTAGACAACAAATTCAAGGTTTTCCATGGCACTCTTGCTCATATTGATAAGCTCTGTACTACGACGCACTTCTTGCCTAAAGGCGTCGTCATAGTCCCATGTCTGGATATGACCAAGGGTTTTCGTCGTACTGTGCGCAAGCGTGGTCTTATTTATCATATCAGTCACATCCCGCTCGCCTTTTTGGATAAAGTACCGACCGTAGCGGAAGCAAAACTCATAGGTGCGTAATTCCGTCAAAAGCGCGTAGAAGTTTTCTTCAAAGACTGTACGCGTGGTATTGTCGTCCAAGAAGCCGTGAGCAGAGAACATGATAAATTCATCATTGCGCATGCGCGCGCAGAGGAAGCTATCATCATGCAAGCTCTGCAATGCTTGTGCGATGTTGACGAGCACACGGTTTCCTGTCTCATAGTCAAACATTTCATTGATGGCCTTAAAGTTCTCAAGGTCAAGCTTTTGCATCACATACTTCATATTGGGATTTTTCTTGATGACTGCTTCCACATCCTGTCGAAATTTTACAGCATTTGGCAAGCCTGTGAGTTCATCATAAAATGCCAGCTCCGTCACCTCTCGCAATGTCTTGCGTTTGAGATAGATGATATAGGCGCTCAAAAGCAAGAAAAGCGCAAGCATGGTGCCTGTCACATACTGCACTTCATCGGATATATCGCGCACGGGGTCGGCCAAGAGGTCGTGGGACACAAGAAAAAGTTTCCAATCATTCAGCTCAAGCGGGCGAAATTCAATAATCCTCTGCTGTCCGTTGAGGAAAAAGCTTGTCCCTCCCCATTTCTTTTGCTCTACATGCTCAAAAAATTCTTCATACGTTGTCTCGTCCACAAATGTGGCGTCGCGCAAAAAATTCAACGAATGATACAAGTCGCTGGAAGAGGCCACAGGAAAACCATTGCTGTCCACAACATAGGCAGATTCTGAAGGGTCTGTATAAGCCTTGAGCAGCTCAGTCATGTAGCGGGTTCCATACTCAACAAGAATAGCTCCGGCGACACGCCCCGCACGCCTGATTGGTACGGCGACGGAGAGGACATACCTGCTTGTAATGTCAGACAAATGAATATCCGATGCGCTGACATTGCCCCGCATAGCTTCCATGAAGAGGGGGGAGTTGCGCAGGTCGAGCTGTTCTCCGGAGGCGCGCACGGCGCGCCCGTGTATATCGGCCATGATGATGGTATCAAAACTCAGTGACTGCTCCACATTTTGCAAAAACTGCAACTGCGCCTCGCGGTTTGGATGCAGCGTAACGAGTGTTTTCGTAATACTTTCAAGACTTTTGAGTGTGTTATTTATAATACCATTGAGCGCTGCGTGTTCTTGGCTTGCAAGTGCACTGATATTTTCCTTGTCTGTGACATTTAAGTTCTGATGAATACTCCTGTTAAATGCCACAAAGGACAAAGTCACCACGAGAGCAATGGCACCAAAGGCAAGAGCTGTAACAGGAATTTTGCGAAGCGCAGTACGTATATCCCAGTGCATCTTGTATAGCGCAAATTTATTGCGCAGAGCATTGATTTTAGTTTTCAGCATTTTCATACTCCCTCATATAAGACTGCTCAAATTCAGACAAAGGCATGGGTTTTGCGTAATAATAGCCTTGGACTATTTCGCACTGAATACTTTTCAAAAAATCAATCTGACTCGCTGTTTCAATGCCTTCTGCAACAATCTTCATGCCCAAGGTTTTCGCTATTCGGATGATACCACCCACAACCACATCACCGCGCGAATCATCCTTGTTTTCATCAAAAAAGCTTTTGTCAAGCTTGAGACAATCTACGGTGAAGTTTTTGAGCATACCGAGTGAGGAGTAACCCGCCCCAAAGTCGTCAATGGCGATGGCGAAACTGGCTTCGTGTAATTCATCAAAAATACGCGCCAAGTCGTCGACATTTTCTGTGGCGGCCGATTCTGTCAGTTCCACTTCGATATACTGGCGTATATCGCCGTAGGAGTCGCAAATGGTTTTCAGCTCCTGCACGAAGTTGGGGTTTTGTAAGTGCATCCGTGAAAAGTTGACGGAAATTGGTACAATTTTATATCCGGCTTGCAGCCAGAGCTTTATTTGTCTGCACACACGCTTGAGGATATATATATCCACATGAACGATAAAGCCATTTTGTTCAAAAAGAGGTATAAATTCATTGGGATAAATCATTTTTCCGTCGCTTTCAATCCAGCGAACCAGCGCTTCTGCGCCATAGATTTTTTCGGAGAAAATATTTATCTTTGGCTGCAAATAGACTTTAAGTTCATTGTGCTCGATGGCATTTTTGCGCTTGTTTGTAATTTCTGCCATGCGTAAAACGCGCTTTTTGAAGCCGTCGTCATATTCACAAATCTTCTTATCTTTGTTCACCTTTGCCATATGGTGCGCCATATTGGCCTTGTTGATAATTTCCATCACATCTTCATCAGGATGTTCAAGGACATAGCGCCCGTATCTGAAGACAAATTCATGGTCACTCAGTTCAGGCATAAGCGTACGGAAGTATTTTTCGTAAGCTTCACGCGCACTGTCATCTTGCTCCAAGTAGCCATTGCCGGCAAACATGATAAATTCGTCGGCGCCAAGACGTGCACAAACAAATGTCTCTTCGTCGACGGTTTTGATGGTTTCCGCGAGCTTTTGCAAGACAGTGTTGCCAACATCGTTTCCAAACATCTCATTTATGGCCTTAAAGCCTTTAATATCCATTTTTTGGACAACAAATTGTGCTTCCGGATATTTCTTTTGCACCATCTTCACCTGTTCTCGAAAAGCAACTAAGTTGGGCAAGCCCGTGAGGTCATCAGAAAATGCGACGCGCTCAATATCATGGACACCCTTGCGCTTCAAGAGCAATGTACACACAAGAAAAATTAAGAAAGAGAGTGTCATAGCGATGAGTAAATACTTGATGCCCTCAGAAATATCACGGATAAGCGTGTGTGACACATCTTCAGAGACCACAACCAAATTCCAGTTGCGCAAATTGATAGGGCGGTATTCAAGGATATAGGTGGCATCTCCAAACGTCGCGATTGTCCCCCCACCGTCGTGCGTGCGTTGGTTCATATTCTTGATGAGCTCTTCATAAGACATGCCGCCCTCAAACTCTGCATCTTTAAATGATGAGAGATATTCATCTCTATAGCTTGTATTTGTGATGACATTCGCTTTGCGGTCAAGGATAATAGAATAGCCTTTTTCATCAGCTTCATCCACAAGCGCAATAAGCGTTTTTGTTATATACTCAATACTATATTCCACAATGACTGCCCCGACAATCTCATTGCGCGCGTTCCTCATGGGCGTTGCTGCCACAAGAACCTCTTTGCCGGAAAATCGTGATTTTGTTGGCTTGCTGACATAAGTTTCCCCTTGCATAGCTGCCTGAAAGGATTCATTATCAACAACGTCCACTTGTGTCAGGTTTGAAAGATGCCCGATGCCACTATCATTGGCAACGATAATAGTGTCAATACTCAGCGCTTTTTCTAGATTTTGGAGATACGCTGCTGTGGCATTATTATCATCGCCTATAATTTGCAAAGTTTTTGACATGCTCTTCAAGTTTGCCGCATGGCCTTTAATTGAGCCGTCAATAGCTGCCTGTTGCTGGTTGGCAGTCAAGCTGATATTTTCTATTTCTGTTCCTATAAGGTCACTATCTACCTGATAATAAAAAATAAGCATAAACAGAACAACAGCACAAAAGCCTGCCCCAAACGCCAGTAGGATAGTAGGGCTTTCTTTTTGAAAATTCATACATTTCTCCATTTGGACAAAGTGCGACATCAGAGCGTCGCTCGCCGCCTTATCTTAGTTATAATCAGAAAAAAGGTAACAAAGCGACAATCAGCAGTCAAGTTTTTTTGAAAAGCAGCCATTCTTGTTTTTTTGAAAGGGTTTGAGGAAAACTTTCTTCTTGCTTGCTTTCCCCAAGCACTTTCAAAAAAATATAGGATGAATTGAATATTTTCGCCTTGGCATTTCTTAAAAATTGTGCTAGAGCGAGTCTCAATTCTCATAAAACAAGGAGCCAAAGCATGTTTTATATACGTGTTATATATTGTTTTTTTATCGTCTTCGGCCTCACAACTTTCTCCGGCTGCGCCCCGCAAAAACCGTTGACAGCAGACGAAATACTCTTGCAAGAGGCGCACGCAGACTGCAAGCAAGACGCGGACGAGATGAGCGATCCGCCACGCAATTCCAATAATCGCTTTTGGGATTCGTACTTTACCATGTGCATGAAGACGCGATACGGCTATACAAATGAACAAATTCGACTCATACATCGGTGATTTTTCGCGAATGCCAGCCTGTACTCATCAGCTTTTCACCGCCACAGCGACCCTTTGTATAAAGTCCTCCCGCGCTATGCTGACAGCCCCGAGGGCGAGCATATGCGGCGTTTCCTGCTGACAGTCAAAAAGCTGAAACTGCTGCTCATTGAGACGAGTGACAAGGCTATACAGTGCAAGCTTTGAAGCGTCGGGAACAGTGTGAAACATGGACTCGCCAAAAAAAGCCTTGCCCATGATGACGCCATAGACGCCGCCCACAAGCCTCGTCCCCTGCCAGCACTCGACGGAGTGAGCGTGCCCGCGCTGATGGAGTCGAATGTAGGCGCGTTGCATATCGCGCGTAAGCCATGTTCCGTGTTGATGCGGACGCGGGATACACGCACACGCCGCGATAACGCGCGCAAAGGCCGCATTATGCGTACAATGTAGGCTCGTATTTCGTGCTTTTCGCAGCAGGCGACGAGAAAAACGCACAGCGTTTAAGGGGAGGACACAGCGCGGATCGGGCGACCACCACAGGATGGGGCTGTTGTCGCTGTACCACGGGAAAATTCCTTGGCTGTAAGCAAGGAGCAAGCGCTCACAGCCAAGGTCACCGCCAATGGCCACGAGACCATCAGATGTCGCTCCGCAGACAGGAGGAAAAGGGGTGTTCGCGAAAAGATAGGAGGGCATATCTAAACCTACCTCACAAGTTGCTGTTTTTTTTAAGGGGTTTTGGGAAAACTTTTTTTAGGAGAAAAAGATTTCCCCTAAACCCCCTTCAAAAAAATCTCTTTATTTAGAAACAGTCCCTAGCTCGAGCGCACGGTGTGGTGCCTGCGTGCCATATTCGCACTGTGTACGAGGGCAAAGACGATGAGTGCGCTGGCAAGCCCCATGAGGAAGGGAGGCATGTGCGTGAGTGTGCGGGGGAGCGCGGCGATGTGCTCCTTGATGAGAGACGTGGACGGGGACAGGAGGAGGTACCACGCCACACAGGTCACAAAACCCGCAAGACTGCTGTACCACGCGGCTTTGCTGTCGCTTATGTGGAATTTTACGCAGGCAATGTAGGGCACCATGGCTGTGGCGCCGATGACGCTCCACGCTGTGGTGCAGAGGATGGCGATAATTTGGCCTTTGACTGTGGCTGCAAGTGCGCTTACACATACGCAAAGTGCAATGCCAATGAGCCACACAAGCTTTGTGGAGCGCTTGCCGGTGATGTCCTCGGTGAAGGATGATGCCGCAATATGATAGAGGGCAGTGGTGGTGGAAAGGGACGCGGAGATGATGGCAAGGGTGAAAATTTGCTGTCCTGCGTGGGGTAAGAGGCTTTGAGTGAGCATGGTGACGACTTGGTCTGGATTTGTGACCGTCGGCAAGAATACGCGGGAGAGCGCTGCAATGAAGAACATGCCCGCCACAAGGATGAAGATGATAACTGTGGCGACGAGGGCTGTTTTGTGAACGGATTTCTTGCTTTGGAGAGCGAAATGGCGTTGGATCATCTGTGGTTGCGCCCAAGTGGCTACGGACATGACAAGCACCATGGTGAGGACGAACATACCTTGGCTGCCGGAGGAAAGGCTCACAAAGCCATTGTTAGCGAGGGGCGTGGGTTCGAGCTGGGCGAGGGCAGCGAGGCCATCAATGGGGCCCCCGACTTTTTGCAGGACGGCGTACATGAGTAAAAGGATGCCCACGAGCATGACGCCTCCTTGCATGGCTTCTGTGTAGAGCACACCGCGCAGTCCCCCCCACCAGACGAGGATGCCCACAAAGCCTGCTAAGAGCCATGTGAGTAGGGGAGTGGAAAGGGGGATGATGGTGGCGAGCATGATGGCCGCGCCCTTGAGGACGGCGGAGGCATAGACGGAGAGGAAGAGGGCAAATATGATGCCGAGAAAGACGCGCAACTTCGGACAATTATGACTGAGGCTGAGAAGGTGCGCAGGTGTTCTTGCTTGTAGTTTGACTTGTAATTGTTTTGTGTCCCACGCAAAGACCATGTAGGCGAAATAGGTGCCAAGCAATGCAACGCCTACGCCCACTAAGGAAATTTGTACGCCATAGAGGTAGGCAAGGCCTGCAAAACCGATAAGTGCTACGGCGGAGACGTAGGTCGCCACATAGGCAAATGCTTGAACAATAAAGCCCACGGCGCCGGTGCTTGTGACATCATAGCCTTTTCCTTTTCGTGCAAGCCATATGAAGGTGGCGATATAGGCGATCCAAATGGCAAGGTCGAGCATCATAATCTGAGTCCTTTTTACGGGCGCATGACGCCCGTGTTTGAGGTCATTCTGTACCTGCTGTCATGTTCAGTATGTTCGTGTGCGGTACAAAAACAAAAAAAGGCCGTTTCCTCAAGGAAACGGCCTTTTGCGTGTATATTTAAGTCATTTTACGAATAATACACCAAAACCCTTTCCCGTGCGTTTACAGGCAGGCTAAAAAAGCTTGTAAAGCTAAAAAAGTTTTGGGTGTGTTGGTGCATGCTTTTTCCCTAAAATGATACTTAAAAAAATGGTAGACACGACGTGATGTAGTTCGCCCATGAGGCTTCCATGAGAGCCACACTGAAATCTCAAGGTCTCACAAGTACGCCGTGCAATACTCTGCTCAAAGCAGTATGCATAAGAAGCAGTGCATTGTCAAGCTCTGGAAGGAGGTTTTTTCAAATTTGCTCTCCGACCACATAGTTGATACACTCTTCTTGTTCGTATACCATTTTACAGCTGGAATTTTTTAGATATGAAAGCCCCACGCAATAAAACCATAGACATAACTGTCAAAGAAGGTCGTCAATACTTTAAGCGTTGTCACACTGTGACGCAACATGTCAGCGTGGCAGATGTCGCAAATACAACGATTTTTGGCGACGCTTTTGAAATTATGCCCTTTTTGCCGCAGGCATGCGT